>JBMORB010000365.1:0-8309 GCA_049320925.1 Thermodesulfobacteriota bacterium
TCGGCCACGCCCTGGGCCATTCCGGCCTTGCCGTGGTGCTCACCTCCCTTACCACGGCCGTGGCCCTGATTTCCTTTGCCACCGCCGAACTCACGGCCCTGGGGGACCTGGGGTTTTTTGCCGCGGCCGGTGTCATGCTGGCCCTGCTGTACACGATTTGCCTGCTGCCGGCCCTGGTGGCGGTGGTTCCCATGAAGGCAAGGCCGCCAAGGGAAAGCAACGGCTCCGCCTCAACAATCATGGACAGGGTGCTCCTGTGGACGGCCAATGTATCCATTCGCCATCCGCTCAAAATCATCGTCACCAGCCTGGCGGTTTTCGCGGTCTCTTTTTATTTCATGTTCAACCTGCGCTATTCGGATTACGTGGTGGCCTTCTTCCCCCATTCCCTGCCGATCCGGGACGACATCACCCGCACGGACCACCAGTTGAAGGGTGTGCTTCAACTGGAAGTGATTCTTGACACGCACAGAGAGAACGGTATTTATGACCCGGTGTTTCTCAACCGTATTGAACGGGCGTCACAGTATCTGGAGCGCTACCGGACACCGGAGCTCTTTGTGGGAAAGGTGTATTCCATAAACGATATCATCAAGGAGATTCATCAGGCCCTCAACGAAAACCGGAAAGCGTTTTATGTCATTCCTCAGGATTATAATACCATCGCTCAGGAACTGCTGCTGTTTGAGAACGCGGGTTCCGACGACCTGGAGCCCGTGGTGGACAGCCTGTTTTCAAAAACTCGAATCAGCATCAAAACCGAGTGGGTGGATTCAGTGATCGTGGACGAGTTCATCCGGGAGATTGACCACTATTTTAAAACCCTGTTTGCCGGCAGCGCCGATGTCACCATTACCGGCATGTCGGCCCTGATGGCGCGCACCATATCAGCGGCCCTGGGCAGCATGACCAAAAGCTATGCGCTGGCCTTTGGCCTCATTGCCCTGATGATGATCATGCTGGTGTGGGACTTCAAAACCGGCATGTTCAGCATGATTCCAAATGTTTTTCCCATTTTTCTTTCATTGGGCATCATGGGCTTTTTCCGAGTTCCACTGGACATGACATCCCTGATGATGGCCAGTATTGCCATGGGGCTGGTGGTGGATGACACGGTCCACTTTATTTACAACTTCAAGAAATACTACCAGAGGACAGGTGACGCCCATGAAGCCATCCGTATCACCTTTCTGGGAGTGGGGCGGGCCATGGTCATCACATCGGTGGTGCTGGCATGCGGCTTTTTCGTGCTGATGGCCGCCACCCTCAATCATATTGTACGCTTCGGGTTTTTTACCGGTCTGACCATCCTGTTTGCCCTGCTGGCCGATTTTTTGCTGGCGCCGGCCCTGATGCTGGTCATCACCGGTACCCATAATGATAAAAAAACGCTGGTCCAGAAGACGACAGTACCTTGAAATCGAACATTTCAGAAAGACAGCTGAGTCTTCACCGAGTTCGGCCCGGGCCTATTATCACAGGGGTCAGGCCTATGGCCTAAAACAGGAACTTGACAAGGCTATTGCTGATTTCAGCCGAGCCATCGAACTGGACCCGGAGTATGTGGATGCTTATATCGGCCGGGCAATCGCATTCAATCAGCAGGGCGGTTATCAGAAAGCCATCGATGATTTTTCAAGGGCCATAGAAATTTCACCAACGGCCTTTGCCGCGCATATTAAGCGAGGTATCGTGCTCTATGAGCGGGGCGAACTGGAAAGGGCTGCTGTTGATTTCACAGCCGTTATTCAGGCATTCCCAAGGACAGCGTCGGTGGCCTATTTTCATAGGGGGCTGATTTATAGAAAGGAAAACGATCCAACGCGTGCAGTTGAAGATTTTTCTCATGTGATTGAAATCGAACCGGCCTTTCTGGATGCCTATATTTTTCGCGGTAAAAGTTACCTGGACACAGGCGCTTATGACAAAGCCCTTGCGGATGCAGATAAGGCGATTGCAATACTGCCTCTGGAAAAAAAGGCCTATGCGCTGAAGGGTGATATCTGGAGAAAGAAAGGAGATATGACCCTTGCCATGCAGAATTATGACCGGGCAATTCTGATCGACCCAGAGTTTGTTCAGGTTTTTGAAAAAAGAGGAGGAGTGTTTCTCGAAAAGGGAGATATCAGGGCTGCCTGCGAAAATTTTGCAAAGGCCTGCGTTTCGGGTTTGTGCTCAGGAGAAACGAAGGCCCTGCGGGAGAAACATTGCCGGTAAGTAGCAGAAAACCGTCGCCGGAAAACAGCGCTTCACTAATAATGCCGGGCAACTATCGTTCACATTGACGTTGCGTAGAGTTCGATCACGTGGCGGACCGTGATGTCGGAACGGCCGGCGTCGGCCAGAAGGCCGGACAGCTGGATCATGCAGGCCGGGCAGGTGGTGGCCACCACCCGGCAGCCGGTGTTCAGCATGTTCTGCTTTTTGGATTCCCCTATTTTTTGGGACATGTCGCAGTGGGTGATGCCGAATCCCCCGCCCATGCCGCAGCAGGCGTCGGCGCCAGCCATTTCGGTGAGCCGGTAGACCGGGCCGGCCTCAATCAGCAGCCTTGGTTCCTTGAAGATGCCCAGCGATTTTTTCAAATGGCAGGGGTCATGGTAGGCCACGGGAACCGCATCGGGCCTGCCGTTCCCGGCAGCCGGAGTAATCAGAGGCGCGATCACCTGGGTGATGTCTTTTGTCTTTTCTCCGATTTCAGCCACGGTGTCGGCATGGGGACCGTTCTTATCCGCCATCATGGGCCACACCTTTTTGATGGTAAAGGCGCAGGTGGCGCAGGCCGTGACCAGCAGGTCAAACTTTATGGTTTTAATCTGTTCAAGATTCTGGCCCATCAGCCGGGAAAAGGCTTCGCCATCCCCGGAGGACAGGGCCGGAATGCCGCAGCAGGCCTCGTTCGGCATCAGGACCGGCGCAAAACCGTGGTGACGCAGCGCCTTTATGGCGGCATGGCCCACATGGGGATAAATTTTGTCAATCAGGCAGCCGGTGAAAAACAGCACCCGTTTTCCTGGTGGCCCATCCGCAGGCTTTGTTTGCTGCTCTGTCCATTCCCGGCGAAAGGCGGCCGGTGCAAGGGGCGGCACATGACGGTCGGACAAAAGGGGAGACATGACAAACCTAGGGGAGCGGGTATCAACATCGGCGTCATTTTTTTTGAAAAGCAGGGGCTGGGTCGCGGTCCCTATCCGGGTCAGGGCGTCAAAGAGCCGGGGCTGGGCCAGCACCTGGCGGAAGAAAAATTTTTTTACCGGGGAGAGCCCCTGGTAACCACCCAGCAGAACCCGGGCCGCCAGAAAAAGACCAACGGTGTCCACCCGGTTGGGGCATACGGCTTTGCATCCGCCGCAGAGCAGGCAGTTGTCCAGGCGCTGCAGCACGGCATCGGCATTGGTGACCACCTCTGCCATCACCCCCTTGAGCAGGGCGATCTTGCCCCGGGCAATGTCTTTTTCCATGCCGGTATGGGGAAAGAGCGGGCAGGCGGCCTGGCAGGTGCCGCAGTTTTTGCACATAGCGGTCAGCGATTCAAGCTGTTTTGCCAGTTGGGCCAGTTCGGCGATTTTTTTCATAGGTTTGCCGGTTGATTTTATTTTCAGGGATTCCTTGTAGTTTTTATGCCGTCATGTACTCTTATCGGGATCGAAATCGCTATCGCTATCGGTATCGAAGCCGTAATGGCCATCGATTAAGATAGCGATCCCGATCCCGATTCCGGTGATAAGTGGTTGCTTTTTCCTCGGGCAGATTGCTTATTGCCCGGCATGGCACAAGGAAGTTTTGTCTGACGGGTTATAGGCGCAGAGCGGCTCCTCCTCCAGATAATCGCCGGTGGCCTCAAAGGCCCTGGCCCGGCATCCGCCGCAGACCCGTTTGAATTCGCAGCGGCCGCATTTGCCCTTGAGCTTCCCAAAATCCCGCAGGTCGTTAAAAATTTTCGAGTTTTTCCAGATATCGGGAAAGGTGTCTTTTGTCACGTCGCCGCAGTTTAATTCCAGAAAGCCGCAGGGCTGAACAACACCCACGTGGGAGATAAAACAGAACGAGATGCCGCCCAGGCATCCCCGGGTCACCGCGTCCAGGCCGTGGGTCTGAAACGAGATGGAAACGTTGTCCTGCTTTGCCCGCTGGCGCAGCACCCGGTAATACTGGGGCGCGCAGGTGGCCTTCAATTGCAGGGCGGTTGTTTTCTGGCGGTCGTAAAACCAGTTGAGCGTGCTTTCGTAATCCGCGGCGGAAATAGCCTGGTGGGCCATGTCTTTGCCCCGGCCGGTGGGCACCAGCAGAAAGATGTGGTGGGCCACGGCGCCGATAGACTCGGCCAGCTCCAGGATGCGCGGCACCTGATCCATGTTGACTTGCGTTACGGTGGTGTTGATTTGAAAATCGATGCCGGCTTCTTTGGCCAGCCGGGCCCCGCGCAACGCCCCTTCAAATGCGCCTTCCACGCCCCGGAAGGCGTCGTGGTCCTCTTTTGTGGCGCCGTCGATGCTGATGCTGATGCGGGCAATGCCGGACTCGGCCATGCGCCGGGCCGTTTCCTCGGTGATCAGGGTGCCGTTGGGCGCCATGACCATCCTCAGCCCCAGCCTTGTACCGTGGTCCGCGATATCAAAAATATCGGGCCGCAGCAACGGCTCGCCGCCGGTGAGAATGATGATGGGCTTTCCCACCTGGGCGATCTGGTCGAGCAGTTGCAGGGAGTGTTCGGTGTTCAGTTCCCCGGCATAGGGACCCATGGTGGCTGATGCCCGGCAGTGGCGGCAGGAAAGGTTGCAGTTGCGGGTGGTTTCCCAGGCCACCAGGCGCAGTTCGACGCCTTTGTCGCGTCCGGCGTGGGCGGGGTGTGAGGGATGGGGCATGGCGGTTGAAATCCTTTATCCAAGCAGGCGGGCCGCGTCCAGGGCAAAGTAGGTCAGGATCATGTCAGCTCCGGCCCGCTTGATGGAGAGCAGGGTTTCCATCATCACGCGTTCCTCGTCCACCCACCCCATTTTGCCGGCGGCCTTGATCATGGCGTATTCGCCGCTGACGTTGTAGGCGGCCAGGGGCAGGTCGATTTCGTCGCGAAGCGTGCGGAGGATGTCCAGATAGGGCAGGGCCGGCTTGACCATGATGATGTCCGCGCCCTCCTCGATGTCCATGGTGGCTTCCCGAAGGGCTTCAATGGCGTTGGCCGGATCCATCTGGTAGGTCTTGCGGTCCCCGGATTTCGGGGCCGAATCAGCGGCCTGGCGGAAAGGGCCATAGTAGGCGGAACAGTATTTGACCGCGTAGGACATGATGGGAATGTGCGACAGGTCGTTCTCGTCCAGTACCTCCCGGATCTCGGTCACCCGGCCGTCCATCATGTCGGACGGGGCCACCATGTCGGCGCCGGCCTTTGCGTGGGAGAGGGCTGTGCGGGCCAGCAGGTCCAGGGTGCCGTCGTTGTCCACCACGCCGTTCTCCAGAATGCCGCAGTGGCCGTGGTCGGTGTACTGGCACAGGCACACGTCGGTGATCACCACCAGGTCGGGCACCGCGTTTTTGACCTCCCTGACCGCCTTCTGAACAATGCCGTCCTTTGCATAGGCGCCGGTGCCCAGGGCGTCCTTTTTGCCGGGCACGCCGAAGAGCATGATGGCGGGAACGCGCAGGCCGGCGGCCTCTTTTGCCACGGCAACCAGGTTGTCCGTGGAAAGCCGGTACTGGCCAGGCATGGCTTCTATGGGTTCCTTGACGCCCTTGCCGGGAACGGCAAACAGAGGCAGGATCAGGTCGTCGGTGGAAAATCGGGTTTCGCGGATCATGCGCCGGAAATTCTCATTCCGCCGCAGCCTGCGGGGCCGGTAATCGGGGAAAAGCATGGCGGCTCCTTTTGTTCTTGCACCGCAAAGGCTCAAAGAGCGCAAAGGGCTATGTTTTTCTTTGCGTCCTTTGCGTCTCTGCGGTGAGTCCCAGTTTTAGAATATCTCTCACTGTTGTCCAGAAACGGTTTTAATCATGACGGCACATCTTTTGTTTATTCATCCAAATCGAAATCGCTATCGGTATCGAAATCGAATTTTTATACAGGGGTTCTCTTAAAAATTATCTTCCTTTTTTATCCGTGTACTTTTCTTGCCGCCAAGAAAAGTACCAAAAGAAGCGCGCCCCGCGGCCTGGCCTTCGGCTTCCCTCGCGCAAGCGCTATTTTTCGGCGCGGTCAGGAACTCGCCAGCCTGTGGCGGGCTCAAACAGCCTGCCCGCTTTTCCCCCAAAAAAGCGCTTACGCTCGGCTGGGCCGCAAAGGGCGAAAACTGTCATTGATGCCCGGGCTGAATTTTAAAAACGTTTTCCCTGCGGGGACCTTGTTTTGGGTTTTATTTTCGCAATCTTATCCGGCGAGGCCGATTTCCTCGTCGGTAAGGTAGCAGGCCGGGTCCGGAGCCCACAGGTCGCCTGTGGTCGCTTCAGCCCGCACCCGGAAGTTGCCGCCGCAGATGTCCAGCCACTTGCAGGCCGCGCACCGGCCGGTGACATGCTTCTTTTTTTCCTTGAGTTTGGCCATGAGGGGCTCGGATGTGTCGGTCCAGATTTCGGAAAAAGGCCGTTTGCGCACGTTGCCGAAGCTGTGATGGCGCCAGAACTGGTCGGCGTGCACCTCGCCGTCCCAGCTCACGCACCCGATGCCCCGGCCCGAATTGTTGCCCTCGTTCATTTGCAGCAGTTCCAGCACCTGGGCGGCCCGATCCGGATCTTCCTTGAGCAGGCGCAGGTAAAGGTAGGGGCCGTCGGCGTGGTTGTCAACCGTGAGCACTTCCTTGTCAAGGCCGCGGTCGCGCATGTCTTTTGTCCGGTCGATGATCTGGTCCACCACCTTGCGGGTCTCGGCGTGGGAAAGGTCGTCTTTCACCAGCACCGACCCGCGGCCCGCGTAAACCAGGTGATAGAAGCAGATGCGGGGAATGCTTCTTTCTTCAAGGATGTCGAACAGCACCGGCACTTCGCTCACGTTGAACTTGTTGATGGTGAACCGCAGCCCCACCTTGATACCGGCTTTCCGGCAGTTGTCAATGCCCCGCAGGGCTGCGTCAAATGCGCCGTGCATGCCCCGGAACCGGTCGTTGATGGCCCGGCCCCCGTCCAGGCTGATGCCCACGTAGGAGAGGCCGATGTCCTTGAGGATTTTGGCGGTCTCTTCATGGATCAGGGTGCCGTTGGTGGAGATCACGGCCCGCATACCCTTTTTCACGGCATAACCGGCCAGTTCGGGCAGGTCTTTTCGCATGAGGGGCTCACCGCCGGAAAAAAGCAGTACCGGGGCCTTGAAGGCGGCCAGGTCGTCGATTAATGCCTTGCCTTCGGCGGTGGAAAGCTCATTGTCCTGGGCCTGAGCCGTGGCATGGGCGTAACAGTGAACGCATTTGAGGTTGCACCGCTTGGTGATGTTCCACACCACCACCGGCCGCTTGTCGATGGAAAACTGAAGCAGGTGGGAGGGCAGGTCTTCCGACCGTCGGCCGTAGCGAAGGGCATCCGACGGCTCTGTGGTTCCGCAGTAAAGCTTTGATATGCCAATCATTCCGTATCGTTTCCGATCTGGCTGCGCGTTTCCGGCGCGTCCGGCTTCCCGGAAAAGGCCTTTTTGATCAGGCTGTCAAGCCAGGATTCGGGAAACATCAGCGCCTGTTGTGTAATGTGAAAACGGTTTATGCCCGCCTTCTCGGAAAGCAGCCGGAAACCGTCCACAAAGTTGCTGGTCAGCTCTTCGCATATTTTTTCAAAATTTGCAAACTCATCCGTAACATACTGCATGACGATGTAGCAAACCGCGTCCGGCGCAATTTCTATGGTCAGGTTGTGCTTGCCGGCAAAGTAGCGCTCGATGTTCTTCACCTCCTCGAAATAGGAGGCAACCGTGGCAAAAGCGTTGTCGATGTCGGTGATGCGGGTGGCGCAAAACCGGGTCAGAATGTCGATGCGTTCTTCAGTCAGCGGAAAGCTGTGCTTTTCCGAAAGCTTGCCGCAGTGCCCGGCGATATGAGACCGGATCGACTCGGTTTCGTTCCGGCATACCTTTTCAAAGGTCTGGTCGATTTTTTCCAGTCCCGGTTCCGACAGGAAGGCATCCATCTCCGATTCCGGTTCCGCCAGGGTCCGGGCCGTGACCGGGAAAACCCTGGCCCGGGTGGAGGGCAACCGGCTTTCAAAGGCCAGCAGTGCCCGCTCCACCGCGTTGACCAGGCCCCGGGCGCCGGTTTTTTCCGTAAACGCGTTTCTGGCCAGTCCGGCCAGGGCCGCATCGTCGAACTTGACGTCAATATCGTAGGCGGCAAAGTCCA
>JBMORB010000366.1:0-8294 GCA_049320925.1 Thermodesulfobacteriota bacterium
CATACTCCACCACGATCTGGGCCGTACCGGTATACCCGAACACGGAAAGGGTCAGGCTGTCGTCCCGCCAGTATTCGGCGTTATTCAACGGGCTGTCGCTTTTGGTGTTGGTGCCGTCAAAACCGACGCCGCCGATCTTGTAGGCAAACCCGCCATAATAATCCTTGGTATCCGTATTCTGTCCCACCCCCATGAAATAGACGTCTCCCGGATCCCTGTCAATGTTTCCGTTCACAACGCCGGCATAATAAAGCCAGCTCTTGCCGAATCCGCCAAGTTCAACGCCCAGCTGGGTCTGGTGGGTAAAGGTGTTTCCCGTGAACCCTGTCAGGCCGGGGCTTTTTTCCAGCTTGATTTCGGGGACGGCCCAGCTGTTGATCTGATAATATTGAAGGCCCATGCGCTGCTCGTCCTTGGCCGTGTAAAGGCCCATGGTGTGAACGCCCACCGACCCCACCCGGAGGTTGACCGCGTTTTCCGGCCCCACGAGATCGCCCAGTTCGACCCAGGCCTTGGCCATGAGCCAGGAATCAACATACTGGCTTCCGTAATCTTCCTGTACAAAAATCATGTCCCCGTAAGCCGCCAGCCCGTCTCCCAGGTTACCGGCCCAACTGGCCTCCGCTTCATGGGGCAGCATAAAAGTGACGTCCGATTCCCGGCTGTCGCTCACGTCACCCACATCCACTTCGGCATACATCCGGGCCCCGGCTGAAAACCCTGAGTTATTGGGAATTTCTCCCGGCCACATGGCTTTGGGCCACAGTTTCTTATAAGCCTCGTCTCCCAGTTCCGTAGGCGGTTCCTTGACATACTGTTCATCATCTTCAAACCGGTACCCGTTGAGCCGGAAGGCGTCGCCCACCGGATTCAGTATCGGATAGGTGGAATGACAGGTCACGCAACTGGTCTGGTAACGTCTGGCAAAATTGGCCATTGCATGAGCGTCTGTTGTCATCAGTGAATGGAAAAACAGACTGATACATCCGATCACCAGACCGGTCCACAGAAAATGATTGACCTGCTTTTTCATAAGCCTCCTTTTTGACCTGTCGTTACCTGTTTATTGTTCTCCGCCAAAGCCGGGTTTTCCGGTTGTCTGCAAAAACTCCGGGTTGGCTAATATGCAAACATGAGCTGAATAAAGAGCAGTTCATCGGTTGTGGTGTTAAATTCCGGACCGAAAAAATCCTGGTATTCCACGGCAACGCTTACATTGGCCCGAAGGTGAGCCTTGACCCCCACATTCAGCACTTCAGCTCCCTGCTTGTCTTCAATGCGGATGTCCCCCGCCGGATCGGCATACGGTATATCCATGTTCACTTCCTCGTACCGGGCGTAAGGGATGAGCCACGGATAAACAAAATAAGCCGTTTCCACAAACCAGGCCGTGGCGTCCACGTCATCGGGCAGCAGCACGCCAAAGGGGTTGTCGTCATGGGCCCACTGATAACCGGCATTGAGGATCAGGTCCCTGTACTGGCCCCTGGCGCCAATGGAAAGCCGCCAGAAGTCATCCTTTGAGATGGTCTCGGTGTGAGAGGTAAACGTGTTGTCGTCGTAGCGGTCCACGATGATCTGGGCCGTGCCGGTATAGCCGAAAGCCGTCAGGGTGATGTTGTCGTCCCGCCAGAACTCGGCGCGGCTGGCCAGCGGATCGTTCTCCCCGCTGCCGGAGGCGCCGTTGAATCCCAGGCCGCCGAACTTCCAGGCCATGCCGGCGTAATAGTCCTTGGTGTCCGTGTTTTTGCCCACGCCGACAAAATAAAGATCGCCGGGGTCCTCCTCCATGTTGCCGTTGACCACGCCGCCATAGTAAAGCCAGCTTCTGCCGAACCCGCACAATTCAAGGCCCAGTTGCGGCTGATTGAAAAACGTATTGCCCGAGAAGGAAATCACGGAAGTGCCGCCTTCGGTCTTTACCCCGGGAAGCTGCCAGGTGTTGAACTGATAGTACTGAAGCCCCATGCCCTGCTCATCCTTGGCCGTGTAAAGGCCAATGGTGTGAACGCCCACGGTTCCCACGCGAAGATTGACCATGTCTTCCGGGCCGGCCAGGTCCGAGAGTTCGATCCAGGCCTTGGCCATGGCCCATGAATCCATCTCACGGGTGCCCGCATCCTCCTGTTCAAAGATAATATCTCCATAGGCGGCGATCCCCTCCCCCAGGTTGCCGCACCAGTTGATTTCCGCCTCATGGGGCAGCACAAAAGTCACGTCCGCTTCCCGGGTGGGATTGGTGTCGCCCACATCGATTTCAGCGAACATTCTCGCCGACGCGGAAAGGCCGGACGTGGCCGGAATATGGCCCGGCCACATGGCGTCGGGCCAGAGCTTCTTGTACGCCTCATCCCCCAGCTCCAGGGCCTTTTGTTTCAGATACTGCTCATCATCCTTGAACCGGTAACCGTCCAGCCGAAAGGCGTCGCCCACGGCATTTAACACCGGGAACGTCGAGTGGCAGGTGACGCAACTGGTCTGATACCGCCGCGCAAAAGCCGGCGTGGCCTCGGCACTGCCGGCAAACACCATGGAAAACAGAAAACAGGCCAGTCCGGCAAGCAGACCGGCAGCCGAAAACCGCTGAATTTCTATCATGCCTTCTCCCTCCATCTAAAGCGGCTCTTTGTTCCCGCCCTTTCCGGTTTCTGGCCTAAACTCCTGTAACATATTATGGTTAATATAAAAATTACGGCTACCCTATAACCGCGCCCGAGGCATATGTCAATTCTTTCTTACAGATAGGTTTCCCGCAGCATTCCCGACATCTGTTTTATCGTGGCAAAGGCCCGCTCCACTGTTTTTTCTTTGTCCGGATTGACCAGACAGCACGTAGCCGGCGACAGCATGGCCCGGGAAACCAGCAGTTCCCGGTCAATGCCCTTGGACCAGAGGATTTCCCACACCATTTCCAGGCGCGCGATCAAAGAAGGGATTGTCTCTCTGGCAAAAGCCTCAAATCCCGTGGGAACAATGCCCCAGACAATGGTGCCGCCCCGGTCCAGAAACCGGCCGATGGAAGCGGCATAGGATGAAAAGATTTCGGCATTGGTGTAAAGGTCCATGGACAGAACATCCAGGTCCATGTTGAGCAGAAAATCCCAGTCCGGGTTGCCGCACAGGTGAACGCCCCGGGGCCGGTCCACCTGGGCAAAAAACTCGTCCAGCTCCCCTTTGGCCTTCAGGTTGCTGTAACCGGCCATGGCGGAAAAAAGAAACTGGAGCCCCGGCTCATCCACAAACATGAAGGCATTGGGGTTTTTCTCTTTCAACCTGGCCAGTTGCACGTTCAACCGTTTGGCCATGAACTCCAGCATGAAGGGCCGCACCGTGTCGTCAAACAGAATGGGCCGCTCGTCCTGGTCTAAAACATTGAACCCGAAGCTGATGGGACCCTCCAGCTGCCCCCGAATGGCGGGCCGGTTGGAGAGATCCATGGCCAGAAACCGGTGATACACCACGGAATAGGTCTCGCTGATGTCAAAGAAGGCCGGGTCGTCAAAGCGGGCCAGGGTCTCTTCGAACTCGGCCACGAATTTGTCCATGGAAAACCGCAGGGTCCGGTTCTCCAGGTCCAGCACGATGCCGGGAAAATGTTCTGCCGCCTGCACGTACATGTCTTCATAATAATTGTAATTGGGCAGCTGGGGCCAGAACGGCACATCCAGGGAGAGGGCCGTTTTCAGCGCCCGGTCCACGTCGGTGTGGGGCATTACCGCCATGGCCGTGGTGAGCAAATTTCCGGGCAGGGAAGCTTTCATAAACCGTTTCCTTTCCGCGAATTACAGAAACGTGTTACATTATCAGCAGTGCCGGGGCCTGTCAATTTCCAAACGCCCCGCCTTGCCCTTAAATCGTGCTCCTGCTGATGCTCCTGCACTTACCCTTGTTCGTGCTCGTACTCGTACTCGTGATCCTTTTCGATCCCGATACCGATCCCGATACCGATCCCGATTTCGATACCGATTTCGATACCGATTTCGATCTGGATGAATGACCGAACCATTTCCATGATGGAAACGGCGCCGGGTTTCTGCTATAGTTTTGGGCGTTAAAATTTGGCGTTCTCGTAAAAAGTCGGAATTCACCTCGTTCCGTCACCCCGGCCCCCGAACCGGGGTCCGGTAAGGAATGAATAATATCCTTATTTATACTGGATTCCGGGTTCAGCCTTCGCCCTGCGGGCTTCGGCGCGACAAGCAAGCCCGGAATGACGATGGTAAGGCTTTTTACGAAGCCGTCAAAATTATAAGGAGCATAAATCATGCAGCCTGTTCCCGTCATGATCAACGGCCTGCCCGGCAACGTGGCGAAAATCATCGTCTCCCACGTGCTGCGCGACAAACGGTTTTTCCTGGCGCCCTTTTCCCTGACCGGCCCGGAAATCCAGGACCCCGCCGTCACGGTGGACAACGTATCAATTCAACTGGTCCGGCCCGATGTCCGACAAGCGCGGATTGATGCCATTGCCGGACAGTATCCCGGCCTGATCAGCGTGGATTACACCCATCCGGCGGCGGTGAAAAGCAACTGTGAGTTCTACTGCGCCCACGGCCTGCCCTTTGTCATGGGCACCACCGGCGGGGACCGGGACCGCCTGGAACAGACCGTCCGCGACTCGGCCACCTGCGCGGTGATCGCGCCCAACATGGCCAAGCAGGTGGTGGGGTTCCAGGCCATGCTGGCCCATGCCGCCGACACCTTTCCCGGCCTGTTTGCCGGTTACACCATGACGGTCAAAGAGAGCCATCAGAAGGGCAAGGCCGATACCAGCGGCACGGCCAAAGCCGTGGTCCGGTCCTTTAACCGGCTGGGCGTGGACTTTTCCGAAGAAAAAATCGAGATGGTCCGCGACCCCCAGGTGCAGAAAAGCGCGTGGGGCATCCCCGAAAAATACCTGGGCGGCCACGGCTGGCACACCTACACCCTGACATCGCCGGACCGCACCGCCGTCTTTGAATTCAAGCACAACATCAATGGCCGGGACATCTATGCCGACGGCACCCTGGACGCGGTGCTTTTTCTGAGCCGGAAGGTGTCGCGGGGTGAAAAAGGCAGGGTCTTTTCCATGATCGACGTCTTAAAAGACCTGTAAAAATCGTTTTTCGCGCTGGCGGTTGGGGAGGTTGCTTTTTTTACACCGCAAAGACGCAAAGCGCGCAAAGGATGATGTTTCGCTTCGCGGTATGATGATCGCGGTTTTACGCGAAAGCCCCATGTTTTTCCTTGCGTCCTTTGCGTCTTTGCGGTGGATTTTAATTTCAGCATTCCTGTAAAGCAGGAGGTCTCATGATGGATAAATCATACGTGGGCGCCATCGACCAGGGCACCACCAGCACCCGTTTCGTGGTGTTTGACAAAACCGGCGCCATGGTGGCCAGCCACCAGGTGGAGCACCGGCAGATTTACCCGCGACCGGGGTTCGTGGAGCACGACCCCATGGAAATCCGGGCCAACACGGCCGGCGTCATCAGCGAGGCCCTGAAAAACGGCCGGATCGCGCCGGACCGGATCGCGGCCGTGGGCATCACCAACCAGCGGGAAACCACGGTGGTATGGAACCGGCACACCGGCAAGCCCCTTTATCACGCCATTGTGTGGCAGGACACCCGCACCGCCGGCCTGTGCGCGGAACTCCAGCGCCAGGGCCATGAGCCCATGTGCAGAAAAAAGACCGGGCTTCCCATTGCCTCCTATTTCTCCGGCCCCAAAATCAAGTGGATCCTCGACAACGTGGAAGGCGCTAAAAAGGCCGCGCAGAAAGGGGACGCCCTGTTCGGCAACATGGATACCTGGCTGATCTGGTGGCTTACCGGTGGACCGGGCAAAGGGGTCCATGTGACGGACGTGACCAACGCCAGCCGGACCATGCTCATGGACCTGGAAACCCTGGCCTGGGACAGTGAAATGCTCGAGCTGCTGGGAATTCCCGCGTCCATGCTGCCGGAGATCAAGGCCTCCAGTGAAATCTACGGCTACGTGGCCGGCGGCTGGGGCGTGGCCCCGGACACGCCCGTGTCCGGCGACCTGGGGGACCAGCAGGCCGCCCTGTTCGGCCAGGTCTGCTTTGAGCCGGGAGAGGCGAAAAACACTTACGGCACCGGCTGTTTCCTGCTGTCCAACACCGGGGAAAAGATCATCCATTCCACCCACGGCCTGCTGACCACCCTGGGCTACAAGATCGGCGCCGAACCCCCGGTCTACGCCCTTGAAGGATCGGTGGCCATTGCCGGCTCCCTGGTGCAGTGGCTGCGGGACAACCTGAACCTGATTGCCGCCTCGCCGGAAATCGAGGCCCTGGCCGAAACCGTGGCCGACAACGGCGGCATCTATTTTGTGCCGGCTTTTTCCGGGCTGTTTGCCCCCCACTGGGACAGTTCGGCCCGGGGCCTGATCATCGGCATGACCCACTACATCAACAGGGGCCACATCGCCCGGGCGGCCTTGGAGTCCACGGCCTTTCAGGTCAACGAGATCTTCCAGGCCATGGAAAAGGATTCTGGCATTCCCTTAAAGACACTGAAAGTGGATGGCGGCATGGCGAGAAACAACCTGCTGATGCGGTTCCAGGCCGACCTGCTGGGCATTCCGGTGATCCGGTCGGCGGCCATCGAGTCCACGGTGCTGGGCGCGGCCTATGCCGCCGGCCTGGCCGTGGGGTTCTGGAGGAAAAAAGAGGAGCTCAAACACCACTGGAAGGAAAACGGCCGATGGGCCCCGGAAATGGACAGGGCGGTCCGGGACCGCCTGTGCGGCCAGTGGGACAGGGCCGTAAAGCGCGCCGCCGGCTGGATGGAGAACACGTAATCCCAGCCCAGGATATGGAAATACAGCGAAAGGCTTCACAGGCTGTCCCGCAACTCGTCATCCCGGCCAGTGGAGCGAAGCGGAACGTGAGCCGGGATCCAGTATATAAATTGAACGGAATCGCAATCGATCCCCGCTGCTGTTCCGATACCGATACCGATAACAATAGCGATTTGGATAGCGATAACACAGGATACGGACAAATCGTAACTTTTATGGGATCTTTAACTTCCGGCTTGATTTTATCCGCCTGTTTTGCCATATGTAGGTCCACATGCGCGTGACTTCGTTTTCCCGTATACGGTACACCTCGATACAGCGACAGACGCGACACTTTAAGGACAAATAAATGAAACCTTCGGACATGGATATCCGCTGGCACGGCCGGGGCGGCCAGGGCGCCATCACCGCCGCCAAGATCGTGGCCAACGTGGCCTTTGCCTCGGGCTATCCGGGCGTGGCCATGATTCCCACCTTCGGCACCGAGCGCCGGGGCGCGCCGGTCTTCACCTCGCTCAAACTTTCCCGGAACGAGATTTACGACCTGTCCCCCATCGAACAGCCCGACGTGATCGTGATCCTTGACGAGCACCTGATCACCGAGGCCAACGTGACCGTGGGCATCCGGCCCGGCGGCACCATTGTGATCAACACCCATAAGCCCGTGGACGCCTTTCACTTTGATAATGTCACCACGGCCGTGGCCGACGTTTCGGAAATCGCCGCCGAAGCGGGCCTGCCCCGGGCCATTGTCAACACCGGCATTATCGGGGCCTTTGCCAGGGCCACCGGCCTGGTGGAAATCGAGCCCCTGCTGGCGGCCATTGAAAAGGAGTTCGACGGCAAGCGGGCCCGGCGCAACGCCGAGGCGGCCCGCCTGGCCTATGAACGGACACAGATCGGAGAAAACAAATAGCATGAAAAAAAAGGACTACGCGCTCCACCGCTCCCACAGCGAGCCCGGCCCCGGAGACGGGGGCAACACCGGCTCCTGGCGGGTGGAATACCCGGTCATTGACGAAAGCAAATGCATTCCGGCCAAAAAGAAGACCCGGGGATGCTTCCTGTGCTGGCTTCACTGCCCGGACGGCGTGATTTTCCAGACCATTCCGCCGTCTGTCGACCTGCAATACTGCAAGGGGTGCGGCATCTGCGCCGAGGAGTGCCCGGCCGGCGCCATCACCATGGTGGCGGAAAGCGAAAGGAAAGAGGAATAAAAAATTTCCCGTCATCGCGAGGAGCACAACATTTACCCGTCATTGCGAGGAGTGCAGCGACGAAGCAATCTCCTTCGCAAACGTTCAAGATTGCTTCGCCTCCGGCTCGCAATGACGTTTGACCGTTTCGCAATGACGCTTTAAAGAGGATAGTTGATGTTTTTCATCGTACTCTTGCTCTTGATCTTACTCTTGATCGAAAACCACCTGACGCTGAAGCACGAGTACGAGCACGAGTACGAGCACGAGCACGAGCACG
Source organism: Thermodesulfobacteriota bacterium (assembly GCA_049320925.1). Lineage (GTDB taxonomy): Bacteria > Desulfobacterota > Desulfobacteria > Desulfobacterales > Desulfosudaceae > Desulfosudis. Next base: position 8,284 of record JBMORB010000366.1, read on the forward strand.
ATTAAGATTAA
>JBMORB010000367.1:0-8253 GCA_049320925.1 Thermodesulfobacteriota bacterium
ATATGGAAAGGCTGCACCGGTCGGTTTCCGAGTTTCTGGGATGGGAGGCGGCTGTGCGCATGGTGGAGCAGGGGGCCTTTGACCCGGCGGAAAAGGTGAAAGACGACCGTTATCTGAAATAGCATCGAGGATTTGGGAATATGTCTCCCGTTAAAAAAGCGGACAACGACGGCGTGAACCGCCTGGTGGCCCAGGTGCTGGCCCGCCGGAAAGAGGCGGAAAAAGGGTACCGGGAACGGGCGCTCAAGCTTTTCCCTCCCATTTGCGCCCACTGCGGCCGGGAGTTTTCGGGAAAAAAGCTGAAGGAACTCACCGTTCACCACAAGGACCACAACCACGACAACAACCCGCCCGACGGCAGCAACTGGGAACTGCTCTGCCTGTACTGCCACGAGAACGCCCATGGCCGCCAGGCGGTGGCCGATGCCTATGACCTGTCGGCGCCGGATAAAGAGGAAGCCGCTTCCTTCGGCCACAAGCCCTTTGCCGGTCTGGGGTCGCTGCTGAAAAAGACGAGTGAATAAGGGCTGTCCAGAGCCAATTTTTAAAACCCGGCCTGGACGATAGTAACAGTTTTTGCCCTTTGCGCGAGGGAAGCCGAAGGCCGGGCCGCGGGGCGCGCTTCTTTTGGCGCTTTTCCTGGCGGCAAGAAAAGTACAAGGATAAAGGAAAGAGAGAGAATAATTTGTTAAAAACTCACCGTGCATAAAATTCGATTTTGATACCGATTTTGATCCGGATAAACAAGCAAAAGATATCCCGTCATGATTAAAGCCGTTCCTGGACAACAGTGGGAGTGAATAATAAGAAATAAATCCATACACAAAAGGAGAACACCATGAACCACAAAGGAAAAAACTATGAAACGGCGCGCAAGCAGAAACTTCGAACGAGCCTGGCGGCCTGCACCGCCGCGCTCAAGGCCGACGGAATGGACGCCGGCGACCTGGACAAAGATCCCCGGGTCCGCCGCCTGAGGGCCGAAATCCGCAAAGCCGATGCCCGGCTGGCGGCCATCACCGCCTCAGAGACCCTCAACAGCCAGAAACTGAAGCGAAAGCAGGACAAGGCCGCCGGCATCGTGCCGGAAAAGCCGGCCAAGGAAGAGCCCAAGCCCGCCAAGAAAGAAAAAAAGGCCAAGGAGAAGAAACAGGCCCCGGCCGAGGAGGCATAGCCCGGGACATCCCGGTGAATGTCAGGTCCCGGCCCGTTTTTGGGAAACGGCCTGTGCTTTCTCCGGCTTTCTCGAAAGCCGTTTACATGCCCCATCCCTGTCTGAAGGGAATGCCTGATCCATGCGCATTCCCTTCAGACATTCGGGGATTCGTCTGTCTATTTTCTGCAGGTCCTTTTCTGCTTGACAAAGACCTCGCCTGCGGCAAGAATCGTTTCAAGGGCGCGTTCCGCGCCTCTTTCAGACGATACGCGCACGGTCGGGGCGCCCCGCCCCCCCGGTCGTTCAATGATGTCGTGATGTCCCTACAGTCCTTTTCGGCCAAGGGTATCGCAGTAACATAGAAACCTTGCCGGCCTTGCAGATCCAGGGCCTGTGTAAAAAGCATTGACGTGCCAGGCGTCCGCGGCGCCCGGACCATCCCTTTTGGGACGGGCGGTTTCCACGGCCGCCATGGCGCGCAATCTGCTCCAGACAAAATCGGGAGGTGGCCATGGCTTATCCAAAGACTATCACCGCGCTGAAAGACGTCCCCGGCATGCCCGACGACCTGCGGCAGGGGCTGGGGCCGGTAACGGACCAGTTCGAGTTCATGTCCAACGAATATTATCTTTCCCTGATCGACTGGAACGATCCGCACGATCCGATCCGGCGAATCATCATTCCGTGCGCCGAGGAACTTGAGGAGTGGGGGCACCTGGACCCGTCCGACGAAAGCCGGTATTCGGTGATGCGCGGCATGCAGCACAAGTACGAGAGCATCGCGCTGCTGCTGGCCAGCGATGTCTGCGGCGGGTATTGCCGCTTCTGCTTTCGCAAGCGGCTGTTCATCTGCCCGGAGCAGCGGGAGACGCTCACGGACCTGGACGCGGCCGTTGACTACATCCGGGGCCACCGGGAGATCAACAACGTGCTGATCACCGGCGGGGACGGCCTGATGCTCTCAACGGCCCGGCTGGAAAGGATCATCGCCGGTCTGCGAAAAATCGATCATGTGCGCATCATCCGGGTGGGCACCAAGCTCCCGGCCTACAACCCGCACCGGATACTCAACGATCCGGATTTGATCCGGCTGGTGGAACAGTACAGCCGGCCGGACCGGCGCATTTATTTTATGGTTCATTTCAACCATCCCAGGGAGATCACCCGTTACAGCGAGGCGGCCTGCGACATGCTGATGCGGGCCGGGGCCGTGCTCTGCAACCAGACGCCCCTGCTGCGCGGGGTCAACGACACGCCGGAGGTGATGGGAGACCTGTTCAACCGGCTGGCGTTTATCGGCGTGCCGCCCTACTATGTTTTCCTCTGCCGGCCCACCGTGGGCAACCTGCCCTTTGCCGTGCCCGTGGAGGAAGCCCACCGGGTGTTCCAGGAAGCCAAAAACCGGTGTTCCGGCCTGGGCAAACGGGCCAAGCTGACCATGTCCCATACCACGGGAAAAATCGAGGTGGTGGCCTCCACCCCGGACCAGACCATTTTTCAGTATCACCGGGCCGCCATTCCGGAGCAAAGTGGAGAGGTGATCATCTGCAAGAAAAATCCGGGGGCCTACTGGTTTGACGACTACCAGGAGATCGTGGAGGTGGTGCGGCTGCAAGAAGGCTGAGTAACGCGGAACATTGAGGCCGATCCGTGGGCGTTTCTCAACTAAAATATTGAAATAAATAATAATAAAAAGCCGACACGCCGTTTGCCCTTTTATAGGCCGGTGGCCTGTAAAAAACCGCCCGGCAATTGACACCGGATTCATTTTTATTGTAAAAGAGAGTTTCTATTTTCACCTCCCGCCGGAGAAACCGGCAGGGGGGTCCAGTGTCGCCCTGTAAACCGAGGAGATGAAAGGCAGCATGGAAAACATCATTGTTATCAACGGACATGAACTGTCGTTTAAAGACGGGGAAACGATTTTGGACGTGGCCCTGCGAAACGGCATTGACATCCCCACCCTGTGCCACCTCAAGGGCACCACGCCCACGGGCACCTGCCGGGTGTGCGTGGTGGAGGTCCACGGCGCCGACGACCTGGTCACCGCCTGCACCGAGGAGGCGGCCCACAACATGGTGGTGCGCACCGAGTCGGCAAAAGTGGTGGCCTCCCGGCGGGAAACGATCCGGGAAATGCTCTCGTCGGGCAACCACAACTGCGCCATGAGCGGCTCTTCGGGCAGGGACTGGACCGGGTTCCAGATGGCGGTTCAGGCCGACGACAACGCCGAGGCGTTGTGCCCGGCCTGGGGCGACTGCCGCCTTCAGGACCTGGCCTACCGTTACCAGGTGACCGGCAACGTGCAGGACCCGAATACCGATATCTCCTATCCCATGGAGATGGCCAATCCTTTTATCATCCGGGACTTTTCCCGGTGCATCCGGTGCGGCCGGTGCGTGAAGGCCTGCAACGAGGTCCAGGTGAACAAGGCCATTGATTACCTTCGGGACGACGAGGACCGCATTCTCAAGATCGTGGCCGGGGACGATAAACCCTTAAAGGATTCGGAGTGCGTGTTCTGCGGGGAGTGCGTTCAGGCCTGCCCGGTAGGCGCGCTGGTGGAAAAGGACGCCCGGTTCACCGGCCGTCCCTGGGAGACGAAAAAGGTCCGCACCACGTGCAGCTATTGCGGCGTCGGGTGCCAGCTTTACCTGCATGTTCGGGACGGCCGGGTGGTGAAGGTGACCGGCGTGGACGCGCCGCCCAATTACGGCAGCCTCTGCGTCAAGGGCCGGTTCGGGTTTGCCTTTATCGGTTCCCCGGAGCGGTTGACCACGCCGCTGATCAAGGAGAACGGCGAGTTTCGCAAGGCGTCGTGGGACGAGGCCATCGGCCTGGTGGCCAAACGCCTGTCCGCCATCAAAGAAGCCCACGGGCCGGACAGCATCGGCGTGTTCACCTCGGCCCGGGTGACCAACGAAGACAATTACGCGGTGCACAAGTTCACAAGGGGGTGCCTGAAAACCAACAACATCGACCATTGCGCCCGTCTCTGACATAGCTCCACCGTGGCCGGTCTGGCCGCAGCATTCGGAAGTGGCGCGATGACAAACACCATCGGTGATTTTGAAAAAGCCGACGTGATTCTGGCCACGGGCACCAACACCACCGAGAACCACCCGGTGATTTCCACTTTTATCAAGCGGGCCGTGGAAAAGCGGGGCACCAGGCTTATCGTCGTGGACCCGCGCAGGATCAGGCTGGTGAATTTCGCCCACAAGTGGGTCCGCCAGAACCTGGGCACCGACGTGGCCTGGATCAACGGCCTGATGCATGTGATCATCAAGGAAAATCTTTACAAAAAGGCTTTCGTGGACAAGCGGACCGCCGGGTTTGCCGAACTCAAGGCCATGGTGGAAAAGTTCACCCCGGAGTTCGTGGAAAGCATTACCGGCATTGCCGCCGCCGATATCGTTGAGATCGCCCGCCTGTACGCCAAGGCCAGGGCGGCCAGCATCGTCTACTGCATGGGCATTACCCAGCACACCACCGGCACGGACAACGTCAAGTCCCTGGCCAACCTGGCCATGCTCTGCGGCCACCTGGGCATCGAGGGCGGCGGCGTCAACCCCCTGCGGGGCCAGAACAACGTGCAGGGCGCCTGCGACATGGGCGGCCTGCCCAACGTGTTTACCGGGTACCAGCCCGTGACCGGGGACGAGGCCAGAAAGAAACTCGAAGCGGCCTGGGGCGTGACCGGCATTCCGGCCAAACCCGGCTATACCGTTACCGAGATGATTCCCAAGGCCATTGAAAAAACGGTCAAGGCCCTTTATATCGTGGGCGAAAACCCCATGGTATCGGACCCGGACCTGCACCACGTGAAAGAGGGGTTAAAATCCCTTGATTTTCTGGTGGTTCAGGACATCTTCATGACCGAGACCGCGCAAATGGCGGACGTGGTCCTGCCCTCGACCTGTTTTGCGGAGAAAGAGGGCACCTTCTCCAACACCGAGCGCCGGGTCCAGCGGGTGAGAAAAGCCGTGGAGCCGCCGGGCGAGGCCCGCGACGACTGGCGGATCACCGCGGCCATATCCACGGCCATGGGCTTTCCCATGGGGTATGACAGCGCCGAACAGATCATGGCCGAAATCGCCAGGCTGACGCCCTCCTACGGCGGCATCACTTATGCGCGGATCGACCGGGTGGGCCTTCACTGGCCCTGCCCGACACCAGACCATCCGGGTACGCCGGTGCTGCACACGGCCCAGTTTCCCATCGGCAAGGGCAAGTTCCACGCCATTGATTACATTCCGCCGGCCGAGCAGACTGACGATGCCTATCCGCTGTACCTGACCACGGGCCGGATTCTGTACCATTACCATACCGGCACCATGACCAGAAAGAGCGAGGGCTTGAACGAGCGGGCTCCGGAAAACTTCGTGGAGATCTCCGCCGAAGACGCCGGCCGCTACGGCATCAAGCACGGCAGCATGGTGACCATCGCCTCCCGCCGGGGAAAGATCAAGGCCAGGGCCGCGGTATCGGAAAAGGGCGTGGCCGGAACGGTCTTTATCCCCTTCCACTTTGCCGAGTCCGCGGCCAACGAGCTGACCCACGCGGCCCTGGACCCGGTGTCCAAGATTCCGGAATACAAGGTCTGCGCCGTGGCTTTGGAAAAAGCGTAGCCGCAAACGGCATATCGATAAAACAGAACGGGCCATTTGCCATCGGCGAATGGCCCCTCCTGTTTATGACATCACAATCGGTCAGTGCCCATGGCCCCATCGAAATCGGGGTCGCTATCGGGATCGAAAGCGAAACCCCACTCTTTTCTTTTGACCCGGAGAGCGGGTTTATATAGAATAAAACCAACTTTCAGCGGTGTGAACACTCAAAAGAAGGAGGCCATTCATGATAAATCTGAATGATTTACATCCGCAATATATCACCAATGAGAATGGAGAGAAAAAGTCGGTCATACTTTCCATCGATGATTTTGAGAATCTGGTTGAGGATATTCAGGATCTGGCGGCTGTGGCGGAAAGAAAAAATGAGCCCACGGTTTCTCATGAACAATTGCTTGCCGAGCTGAGAAGCAATGGCCTCATTTAGAATAGAATGGAAGCAATCCGCCCGCAAGGAACTCAAGAAAGTTGAAAGACAGATTATCCCAAGAATTCTTCAGGCGGTTGAAGCCCTGTCCGATAACCCCCACCCGCCCGGCAGTCGAAAGCTGCACGGCGCGGAATATACATACCGCATTCGTGTAAGCGACTACCGCGTCATCTATTCCATTTATTCAGGCAGTATCACCATCGAAATTGTGAGAATCGGTCACCGGAAAGAGATATATCGGAAATTCGGTTAGAGCAAACTCAGGCTGGACCGGAGTTAATCGGGTAGATGCCCGTTGTTGCGTAAGCTGTCCCCGAAAATGCAAGCGACGGCTTACCCGTGCCGCGCTCCCCGACTGATGTTCATGGGCAAGGCGGTTCGGCCTTGGTCCGTGGCACCTGTTGATGGTCGGCTGCACTGGACTCCGGGTCGGTGCCCGGAGTGACAAAGAGGACGTCATGCCGGGCCACGACCCGGCATCCAGATAAAAAAAAGACCTTCATACCTTCATCGAAATCGGGATCGCTATCGGGATCGGTATCGAAAGCGCCACCGGCGGATCACCACCGTACGCGTCATTACCCGGCTTGATTGGGTGATCCAGATAAAATTGATTAAAACACTTTTCTGCTTATTCGTGTCCTTTTCTTGGCGGCAAGAAAAGTACCAAAAGAACCGCGCCCCGCAGCTTGGCCTTCGGCTACCCTCACGCGAATGCTGTTTTCAGCCGCGGGCAGGAACTCGCCCGCCTTCGGCGGACTCAGACAGCCTGCCCGCTTTCTTCCGAAAAAAGCATTCGCGCTCGGCTGCGCTGCAATGGGCGGAAGGCTGCCGCATAAATGTTCGGCCCGTCACCAAACACCATGCCTTTGATGGGTGCCACGGGCCAAGCGACAGCTTGCCCGTGCCGCGCTCCCCGACTGATGTTCACGGACCAAGGCGGTTCGGCCTTGGTCCGTGGCACCCGTTGATGGCCGGACGCACTGGACTCCGGGTCAAGTCGGGAGTGACGAAGAGGACCTCATGCCGGGCCACGACCCGGTATCCAGATAAAAAAACCTTCATATCTTCATCGAAATCGCTATCGGGATCGGTATCGAAAGCAGCACCCACCCACGGCAAAAACCCATACAATGCGCTGCCAGGAAAAATATGTACCCGTAAAATAAGGCCACCGGTGGCGGATTGATCTTGACGGCATTCCAGCGAATTAGAAAAATCCTTTGACATACCCCGCGTAACTACTGATAATTTTGACCATGACCGGAACGAAAGGGAAGTGGGAGCCATGAAAACATTTACCGCGATCATTCACCAGGAGGACGACCTTTATGTGGCCGCCTGCCCTGAGGTCGGAACCGCCAGCCAGGGGGCTACCGTAGAGGAAGCCATCGAAAACCTGAAGGAAGCGACTGAGCTCTATCTTGAAGAGTTCCCCTTGAAGCCCTTTTCCCGTCCCTTCCTCACCACCTTTGAAGTCTCCACTGCCGCCCATGCCTGAACTGCCGAAAATATCCGGCGATGAAGCCATAAAGTGTTCAAGCGTCTCGGGTTTCATGAAGCACGGCAGAGAGGGAGCCACGTGGTTTTGCGCAGGGGGAATGCCGGCTGCGTCATACCCCGGCACAAATCCCTTGCCATCGGCACGTTAAAAAGCGCCATCAAACAGGCAGGCATCACCGACCAGGAATTTCTGGACACCTACAATTTTGCAGGAAGCTGCAGGCTGCTTGTTCATTCTTGTTCTTCATGATGATTTGACCTGTCGTCCATTTTGAAACTATAGACGACATCCTCTAGTCTCTTGACTCTGAGAGTAAGATCCTTTAAATCCGCCTCAAGTCCACCAAGCGTAAATTGATTGCGAGAAGATTTGGTCACATCCTGTTGCTTGATCACTTTGGCATACAGCCAAAAACCAATAACAGCTATTGCGGGAGGAAAAATGATGATTTTCAGAATTTGCCACCAACAAATATAATACCAACCAAATTCAAACATAAAATTAAACGCCAACACACTTAATGCCCAGAACA
>JBMORB010000368.1:0-8203 GCA_049320925.1 Thermodesulfobacteriota bacterium
GTTTTTCTGGTAGGAAGCAAAAACACCGACGGCATCGGCCATGCCCCCGTAGCTCAGTGGATAGAGCAATGGATTCCTAATCCATGTGCCGTGTGTTCGATTCACACCGGGGGCACCAGTAAAATCAGTGGGTTGTACTTCTCGTCCGCCTTGACTTTCTTCCCCGGCGGGGACAAAGTAACTCCAGCGACAGGATTACTCTCAACCGGTATCGACGTTGAATATTCAATGGCCCGTGGATCAGAATGACGGTTTTTCATGGACAGTGAACTGACATGCGCCCGGGATCTGGCCCGGACCATCCGGAAGTTGTTTGAAACAGGTTTTGCCGTGGATGGCCGCGCGGCCCGCTTTATTGATTCCACCTTCGGCTGCCCCACGCGGGAAGACCTGTCGGCCCTGATCGCGAACCCGGAAAGCGACGACGCGGCCATGATCTTCGACCTGGTCATCACCCCGGACGACCCCGCGCGGCTGGCCGTGGAAGACTGCCTGGCCCGGTGGCCCGGGGCAGCCGCCGATGTTCAGGCCGTGGCGGGTCTGCTTCCGGACAGCATATCAACAACCCTGGTGTTTTCAGATGACCGGGGAGAAATCCCCTGCTCTGTGCCGAGGCCGGTTGTCGACCGCATGGTCTTCCGGCTCAACCTGTCGAAACCCATCGACGCGCAAATTCGCGGGGCCATTAAAGAATCCCTGAACAAACCAGAAGACCGGCTGGCGGCCCTGGCTGCTTGCCGGGGTTCAAGGATGGACCTGGCCGGGCCGGCCGTTCCCTTTGTACGTGCCTTTATCCGGCGGTGGCCCGGAAACGACATGCCCCTGTTCTTTCTCCATCTGCGCCTGCTGCTCCACGTTCTGGAAAGACCGGGCGCCGACAGCGACCTGTTCGCGGCCCTGGCAGCCGAGCAGGCGGCCTGCCTGCAAACACTTTTCCGTGCGGCCCGGCTGGAAAAACAGCTGGCGCGAAACAACATGGAAACCCTGATGCTGCAAGGGAGCCGGGGCCTTCTGGCCGCCGACACAGGAGAACTGAAGCAGCGGCTGAACATGCTGGACGCGGTGTGCCGGGCGGTTTTCGAAAGGCCCCTGCCGGCCGATACCGCTGAAGAACCTGTTGACTTTTCCTGGGATAAAACCATTTGAAAACCGCACGGCCCGATAGTAAGATACCAGTTTTTACAAGGAAACTTCACCATTAAGGATTGATTCAATGAACCCGCGACCCCTGATCGGCATCACCATGGGCGACCCCGTGGGTGTGGGCCCGGAGATCGTTTTAAAAGCCCTTTCCCGGGAATCGGTTTATAACCTGTGCCGGCCCCTGGTGATCGGAGACCCCGGCGTTCTGCGACAGGCCATGACGGTTATCGGGTACGCGCCGGCGATTCATGTGACCGACACGCCGGCAACCGGCGTTTACCGGCCCGGCACTGTCTGCATGCTTTGCCCGGCGCCGCCCCTTTCCTCTCCCGTGGCCTGGGGCCGGCCCACGCCGGAAACCGGGGCCGCCATGGAGGCCTGGATCACCACGGCCGTGGACCTGGCCATGTCCGGCGCCATCGCGGCCATGGTCACCTGCCCCATCAACAAGGAGGCCCTGAAGATGGCCGGCAACCGGTTTGCCGGTCACACCGAGATGCTGGCGCAACGGACCGGAACCGGGCGGTACGCCATGATGCTGGCCGGGGAACGGCTGCGCGTGGTGCTGGTGACCATTCACACCTCCCTTCAAAGCGTCCCGGGCCTGCTGTCGGCAGGCGCCATTGCCGACACCATTCTTCTGGCCGCTGAAAGCCTGGCTCAACGATTCGGCATTGGAAAGCCGGACATCGCGGTGGCCGGGTTAAATCCCCATGCCGGGGAAAACGGCATGTTCGGCGACGAGGAGGCCCGGCTGATCGCCCCGGCCATCGACCAGGCCCGGCAAAAAACAGACGCGGCCGTTACCGGGCCGTGGCCCCCGGATACCGTGTTTGTCAAGGCCGCGGCCGGCGGTTTTGACGCGGTGGTGTGCATGTATCACGACCAGGGCCTGATCCCCTTCAAGCTGCTCCACTTCGAGGACGGGGTCAACACCACCCTGGGCCTGCCCATTATCCGCACCTCGGTGGACCACGGTACCGCCTACGATATTGCCGGCACCGGCCGGGCCGACTGCCGCAGCCTGAACGCGGCCATCGACATGGCGATCACCCAGGCGGCCTGCCTGAAAAAAAGATCTGCCTCCTGACGACCGGGCCGAAAAAATTTTTACGAAATACCTGTTTTTCGATTTCGATCCCGATAGCGGTATCGATCCCGATTTTGATACACTGATAACAGCAACATCACAATTTAATTGAAAATACCATCATGACATCCGACGCCATCATCATCCGCGGTGCCCGCCAGCACAACCTGAAGAACATCGACGTGGACCTGCCGCGCAACAAGCTGGTGGTCATCACCGGCCTGTCGGGTTCGGGAAAGTCCTCCCTGGCCTTTGACACCCTTTACGCCGAGGGCCAGCGCCGCTACGTGGAATCACTTTCCACCTACGCCCGCCAGTTCCTGGGGAGAATGGACAAGCCCGACGTGGACCGGATCGAAGGGCTGTCGCCGGCCATTGCCATCGAGCAGAAAACCGCCAGCCACAACCCGCGTTCCACCGTGGGCACCGTGACCGAAATTTACGACTACCTGCGGCTGCTCTTTGCCCGGTGCGGCCTGGCCCACTGCCACCAGTGCGGCGACCCCATCTCCTCCCAGGCCGTTGACCAGATCATCGACCAGGTGACGGCCCTGGAAGAGGACACCGCCATTCTGATCCTGGCTCCCCTGGTGACCGGCCAGAAGGGCAGCCACGAAAAGCTGCTGGCCGGGCTGAAAAAAGAGGGATTCGCCCGGGTCCGCATTGACGGCGAAATCACCGACATTGAAACGGTGACAAAGCTGGACAAAAACAAAAAGCATACCATCGCGGTGGTGGCCGACCGGCTGCGCGTCAAAAAAGACATGGCAAAGCGGCTGGCCGACTCCCTGGAACTGGCCCTGTCCAAGTCCGAAGGGACGGTCATCGTGGAGGTGCTGGACAGTCAGGCGAAACACACGGTCCGGAGCCTGCTGTTCAGCGAAAAAGCGGCCTGCCCCCGGTGCGGCATCAGCTACCCGGAGTTTACGCCGGCCAGCTTTTCCTTCAACTCGCCCCAGGGGGCCTGCCCCAAGTGCGACGGCCTGGGGTCGGTGACGGAACTGGACCCCGGCCTGATCGTGCCCGATCCCAACCTGTCGCTGAGAAGCGGCGCCATTGCCCCGTGGGCCAACCGGGACTCGGTGCAGTTTGCCGAATTTCTGGAGGCGCTGACAGCCCACTACCGGGTGGATATCTATACTCCTTACAAAAAACTGCCGGACGCCTTCCGCCGGGTGCTGCTGCATGGATCGGGCGACGAGGAAATCATCTTCCATACCGAGCGCAACGGCCGGCGCATGACGTTCCGCAGGCCCTTTGAAGGGGTGATTCCCAACCTGCAACGGCGGTATCTGGAGACCGATTCCAACTGGGCCAGGGAAGACATCAAACAGTACATGAACTTCCGCGTCTGCGACGAATGCAACGGCACCCGGCTGAACAAGGCTTCCGGCGCCGTCACCGTGGGGGGGAAATCCATCGCGCAGATTACCGGTCTGCCGGTGGGCCAGGCAAAGGATTTTTTCGCGGCCCTTTCGCTGTCTGGGAAAGACCGGGTGATCGCAACGCCGGTGTTAAAGGAAATCAATGACCGGCTGGGTTTCCTGGCGGACGTGGGACTGGCCTACCTGACCCTGGACCGGGGCGCGGCCACCCTGTCCGGCGGTGAAAGCCAGCGCATCCGCCTGGCCACGCAGATCGGGTCCAGGCTCACCGGCGTACTCTACGTGCTGGACGAGCCCAGCATCGGCCTTCACCAGCGGGACAACCTCCGGCTGCTGGCCTCGCTGATGAAGATGCGGGACCTGGGCAACACCGTGCTGGTGGTGGAACACGACCCGGAAACCATTCTGCGTGCCGACCACGTGGTGGACATGGGGCCCGGCGCGGGCATGCGGGGCGGCCACGTGGTTTTTTCCGGACCGCCGGAAGCGCTGCTGAAAGACGAAAACTCCCTCACCGGCCGATATTTTTCAGGCCGCGAGGCGATATCCACGCCGGAAAGGCGGCGACCCGCGGGAAAACAGGCCCTGCGCCTGACCGGGGCCGGCCAGAACAACTTAAAACAGATCGACGTCTCTTTCCCTCTGTCCACCCTGACCTGCGTCACCGGCGTGTCCGGATCGGGGAAATCAACCCTGGTGCTCGACACTCTCTACCCGGCCCTGGCCAGAAGATTTTACCAGACCAAGGCGCCGGTGGGAAAACACGAGGGGCTGTCTGGAATCGAGCATATCGACAAGGTCATTCACATTGACCAGTCGCCCATCGGCCGGACCCCCCGCTCCAACCCGGCCACCTACACCGGGGTCTTTACCTTCATCCGGGAACTGTTTGCCCAGACACCGGACGCCCGGGCCCGGGGATACGCGCCGGGCCGGTTCAGCTTCAACGTCCGGGGGGGCCGGTGCGAGGCCTGCGAGGGCGACGGCATCATCAAGATCGAAATGCACTTTCTGCCGGACGTGTTCGTGGCCTGCGACGTGTGCAAGGGCCGGCGCTACAACCGGGAGACCCTGGAGGTGCGGTACAAAGGGAAAACCATCGCCGACGTGCTGGACATGACCGTCAACCAGGCCATGGCCTTTTTTGAAAACATTCCCACCATCAGGACCCGGCTGGCCACCCTCATCGACGTGGGCCTGGGCTACATTCACCTGGGCCAGGCCGCCACCACCCTGTCCGGCGGCGAGGCCCAGCGCATCAAGCTTTCCCGGGAGCTGAGCAAGCGCGGCACCGGCAAGACCGTCTACTTTCTGGACGAGCCCACCACCGGCCTGCACATTCACGACATCAAATGCCTGCTGGGTGTTTTGGACCGGCTGGTGGACGCCGGCAACACCGTGATCGTCATCGAACACAATCTGGACGTGATCAAGCACGCGGACTACATCATCGATCTGGGCCCCGAAGGCGGAGATGAAGGCGGCGCCATTGTCGGCACCGGCACCCCCGAAGCGCTGGCAAAACAGAAGGGGTCTTACACCGGGGAATTTCTGAAGAAGGTTCTTTAACTTCCGCCTTGGTGTGCTTTGTGCCCTTCGCGTTCTTCGTGTTAAAAAGCGACCGGCGGGTGGCCTCGGCAACTCGTTGCCGAGGTGCGCAGCACAAGAGGCAGCACGTTGATTTGTTCGCATTGCCCAGGATAATCTAATAGTCCTCTTGCCCTTCGGGCACTGGCAGACGAGCTGCCAGTGCCACCCGCAAAGATGAACGCATAAGTACTATCTGCCCCATTGCAGCGCCGCCGAGCGCAAATGATTTTTCGGGAAAAGCGAAAATGCTGTTTGAACGAGCCGAAGGCGAGTGAGTTCATTTTCGCGCCGAAAAATCATTTGAGCGAGGGAAGCCACGCCTTGGCGTGGCCAAGCTGCCAGGGGCGATTCTTTTGGTACTTTTCTTCTAAAGAAAAGTACACGAACAAACGCAAAAGGGCCGCGTGAAACACGCGGCCCTTTTTTCTAACTTTTCTGTCTCTTAAATCTTAATGACTGGCAACAAGTTTCAGTCCTTCACTCAACGGTGAACCGAACAGAATAATCAGTGCAACAACCAGCGCGTAAATACACAGCGACTCGATCATGGCCAGACCGATGAGCATGGTCACGGTGATCTTACCGGATGCTTCGGGATTGCGGGCAACACCCTCGGCCGCCGCCTTCAGGCCAAGACCCTGTCCGAGACCACAACCAAAGGCCGCGATGGCGATTCCAAAACCGGCTGCCGATACACATGCGACTAAAAAATTAAAAGCACTAGCACCTTCCATTGTTCTACCTCCTAAGATAACGAATTAATAATTGCTTCTTCCTTTTGCCGATATAAAAACAACACAGTTGTTGTTCACACAGATACAACCATCAGTGGGCATGTTCCATGGCAGCCGTAAAATACATGATTGAAAGCAGAAAAAACACAAACGCCTGAATAAAAGCGACCAGTATGCCAAGGGTCATGATAGGTAGCGGCACGAAGAATGCCCCGCCCAAGGCGAATAAAATACCAAGCACCAATTCGTGACCCATCATGTTGCCAAACAGACGAAAGGTCAGAGAAAGAACACGGGCGAAGTGACCAATGATTTCTATCACAAAAATCAACGGCGCAAGAGGAAGCATGGGGCCCAGAAAATGTTTGATATATTTTACCCCGTGATACTTGATGCCGACAAAATGGGTGAAGACAAATACAACCAGTGCGCAGGACAGCGGCGTGTTAATATTCGCCGTGGGCGGGTAGAACCCGGGAATAAGGCCAAGAAGATTGCTGGTAAGAATATACAGTGCGATGGTGGCGGCCAGAGGGAAGAACCACCGCCCCTCTTCGCCGGTGACGCCCACCATGAACTCCTCAATGCCGGAAATCACCACTTCGAGAAAATTCTGCATTTTCGTGGGCACGATCTGAATGTTGCGCGCGCCAAGGATTCCCAGCGCGATGAGCAGAGCCATCACCACCCAGGTGTAGATCACGTGCACGCTGGTGTGGGCGAAATGGTCAAACCCCAGGGCCTCGAACAGCTTTACAAAAAAAAGATAGGGATGCTCCACCTTATATTGCCTCCTTGAAGATGAGTTTTTTTATCGCAAAAAGGGTTGCCATAAACAGGCTGACCACCACAACGGAAAGCCCGGCAATCAATCCCAGCGGATCCACCACGCGGCCGGCGATCAGAACAAACAGCAACAGGCCGCTGGCGAAAAACCGGAGATAGTACTTGGCCAGAATCGTGTTTTTGGAAACCACCCGGCCGGGGATAAAGGCGTTTTTCAGGGTCCGGGTGAGCAGGTGAAAATTAATGGTGACAATCAGGGCGCCGCAGATAAAACCCGCAACCAGCCGGGGGTCCAGGTATATCGCACCGGGTAAGGCCAGGCAGAAAAACAGAACCCAGTTGCTGCGGGTCACAAAATTCAAAATGTTCTGTTCAATGCTGGTTTTCACCCTTATCCGCCTTTTCTGCCTTTTCCTCTTTTTCCGCCCGCTGCACCTTCCGCATGGCGTGGAAAATGTTTCGAAACCCGGCGGCAATGCCCAGCCCGAGAAACACAAAGGTAAGCACCGGCTGGGTGCCGAATTTTCCGTCCAGCCAGACCCCGGCGAAAAGCCCGATAAAAATCGCCAGGACAATGGAGATTCCCAGGCTGCTGTAATAGGCAAGCTCCCTTAAGGAGCGCCGGGTGTCTTCTTTCATGCCAAATCGTCAAATTAAAACGGTATTATTAACATAGCGGTCTTGGCCAAGTCAACAGGTTTTCATTTTTTTCACACTCCGCCGCCGCTCACTTTAACCAGCTGTATTTAAAACTGTTTTATTCAAACCCCGTGCTTTAAATTTCCCGTATTTTTCCTCAGAAGATCCGTTCTGACAGGTTGATGGTATCAAAGTCGAATACCGGACCGTCGGTGCAGGCGTGTTTATAAACCGCACCGGCATCGGCGGACCGGACGGCGCAGCCCATGCACGCGCCCATGCCGCAGGCCATCATGGTCTCAATGGAAACCTGGCACTTCACGTTCCGGGCCGCGGCCATCCGGCCAACGGCCTGCAACATGCCCAGGGGACCGCAGGCGAACACCGCGTCCGGGTCTTTGTTTTCAAATGCCGGGGCCAGAATGCCGGTGACCAGCCCTTTCGTGCCCGCGCTGCCGTCTTCCGTGGTCACATGGACTTCCAGACCCAGGGCTGAAAAGTCCTCCCCGCACAGAATATCGGCGGCTGTGGCGCCGCCCAGAAACACGGTGCACCGGACTTGCGGGCCCGCCATGCCCGCCATTCGCCGTGCCAGAAAGGCGATGGGCGGCACGCCGATACCGCCGGCCACCAGAAACGCGCGTTTGATGTTCCGGCCGGGTGAGAACCCGTTGCCCAGAGGCCCCAGCAGGTTGATAGTGTCGTCCGGACGCAGGTCGGCCATGGCCCGGGTGGCCCGGCCCACCACCCGGTAAAGGATATCGACCCGGCCTTCAGCGGTCACCCGGTAAATGGAAAAAGGCCTGGGCAGAAAAGGGGCTGAGGCGCCGGCAGCC
>JBMORB010000369.1:0-3596 GCA_049320925.1 Thermodesulfobacteriota bacterium
TTCCAGCGGGTTGTCCTCGCCGAGAAGGGCCTGGGCCGCGGTTTCTCCCATCACCCAGATCACGGCCGGTTTGACCTTGCGGATCTCTTCTTCCAGAAAAGCGCGGCAGGCGGCCAGGGCGCGGGGAGCGGGTTTCGCGTTTCCGGGACCCGGGCACCGGACCAGGGACGTGACATAAACCGCTTCCGGGGCAAGGCCCATGGCGGATAGAATTTTGCCCAGCAGTTCGCCTTCCGGTCCGGAAAAGGACTTTCCACCCTGAGCCATGCCCCCCAGGGGAGAGTCGCTGATGGCCATGAGCCGGGCCGGCACCGGGCCGCGGCCGGCCACAGGCGCCCGGCCGGGCTGATAAAGCGGACAGGACGCACATCCCTGTTTCGGGGCCGTGGTTTGCCCGGAGGTCAGGCAGCCGGGACGGTCCCACTTTTTTGCCATTTCAAGTGCTTCGCGGCTGCAATCCATTCCCTGCCTGCCGGAAGCCGCATAAAGACCCAGCACATCCTTCACCTGGTCCAGCAGGTCGGTGATCTTTCGGGCCGCGTCTTGTCGAAGTGAGGTCATGGGCTTCTGGTTACCATCCGGGACCGGCAAAAGTCAAGGATGATGGCTTCGTAAAAAGCCCCATATCTGCGTTGCGCAGCACCCCCCGTCATTGCGGCGTACGACAAGTAAGCCTCATTCCTCGGGATTTGCGACGCCTTGATCTTGAACTTTTTACTTTGCCATCCCCAATAGCCTTTTTACGGGAACATCAAGGATGGAGCCCGTGTTTTGCAGGCCGGAAAGGTTCCCCTCAAAACCGGAATAGTCCTTGACAACAATCGTTTGGCTGGTCTATTTTACCCTTTTCATAACGCTGCGGGCATGTCCTGGGAAAAGGGTTGATTTATCAATGAAAATCGTTTTATGCGGCAAAGGCGGCAGCGGCAAGAGTTCGGTTGCCGCCGTGCTGGCCCGGGCCCTGGCAAAAACGGGCCTGACCGTGCTGGTGGTGGACGGCGACGAGTCCAACACCGGCCTTCACCGCCTGCTGGGCCTTGACCGGCCCGTCAACCTGATGGACCACCTGGGCGGCAAAAAGGCGTTCAAGCAGAAGATGAACCAGTCCTTTCCCGCGACCGGCGATCCTTTGCTGGGCGGCGCTCTTTCCATCGGCTCCCTGCCGCCGGAATGCGTATCCAGAGACGGCCGGATTCACCTGATCGCCGTGGGCAAGATTCACGACGCCGGTGAAGGGTGCGCCTGTCCCATGGGCCTGCTTTCAAAGACCGTTCTTTCAAAACTGGGCACGGCCCCGGACGAGGTGGTGCTCATCGACACCGAGGCCGGCATCGAACATTTCGGCCGGGGGGTGGACGGCGGGTGCCAGCTGATCCTGGGCGTCATCGACCCGACCTTTGAATCGTTTGAGCTGGCCCAAAAAATCGGCGACATGGCCAGGGCCGTGGGCGCCGAGTTCGGCTTTATTTTAAACAAGACCGACAGCCGGTCCGAGGCCGTCATGGCGGAACAGGTGGACGGCTCCCGGGTGGTGGCCCGCCTTCCCTTCAGCGACGGCCTGTTTGTGAGCGGGCTGAAGGGACAGCCTTTAAATTCCGACATGCCGGAGATCGCGCCGGTGTGTGACCTGATTAAAAACAGACTGGGCAGGAGTGGTTCATGTTAGACCCCGTAATGATCAACGCGCTTGTGATGATGGCGGTTCTGGGATGCATTATCGGCATCGGCCTGGCGATCGCCTCCCGTGTATTCTACGTATACGTGGACCCCAAGGTGGAGGCCGTGGAAAGCGCCCTGCCCGGGGCCAACTGCGGCGGCTGCGGCCTGCCCGGGTGCTCGGCCAACGCCGCGGCCATCGTGGCGGGCAAGGCGGCCCCCAACTCCTGCGTGGCCGGCGGTCCTGACCTGGCCCAGGCCATCGCGGCCCTGCTGGGAATGGCCCTTGAAGCCAAAGAACCCGACATCGCGGTTCCCGACTGCACCTACAGCGTGGCCGAGGCCAAACAGAAATTCGTTTACAGCGGCATCTCCGACTGCCGGGCCGCGGCCCTGCTTTCCGGCGGCATGAAGGTGTGCACCGTGGGTTGCCTGGGGCTGGGCACCTGCGTGCGGGCCTGCCCCTTTGGGGCCCTGTCCATGGGCGAAAACGGCCTGCCCGTGGTGAACAAGGAAAAATGCACCGGGTGCGGCACCTGCGAACGGGTGTGCCCCAAGCATATCATCAAGCTTTCGTCGGTCACCCGGCGTATTCTGCGGGAATACACGGTGGATGACTGCGTCGCCCCCTGCCGCCGGGCCTGCCCGGCGGGCATCAACATTCCCGAATATATCCGCCAGATCACCCTGGGCGACTACCGCCAGTCCGTGGCGGTGATAAAGGAACGGCTTCCCTTCCCCGCGGTGATCGGCCGCATCTGCCCCCGCTTCTGCGAAACCAGCTGCCGCCGCAACCTGGTGGATGAGCCGGTGGCCATCAACGGCCTGAAGCGGTTCGTGGCCGACGTGGAAAAAGACGGCGGCGAAAAGATCAAGCCCTTCATGGCGCCCTCCACGGGCCGGAAGGTGGCCGTCATCGGCGGCGGCGTGGAAGGCCTTTCCGCCGGCTATTTTTCGGCCCGGCTGGGTCATTCGGCGGTGGTGCTGGAAGCGTCTTCAAAGCCCGGCGGCCTGCTGCGCAAAGCCATTGCCGCCGAACGGCTGCCCCAGGAGGTGCTGGATTACGACATCGCCGGCATCACGGCCATGGGCGTGACCATTAAAACCGGGAAAGTCGCGGGCAAGGACTTTGTCATCGACTCGCTGCTGGCCGATAACTTTGAGGCCGTGCTCCTGGCCACCGGCGGGTGGGACAGCCGGCTGGGCGCAGACAATCCCAAAGCCCTGGCCGGTCCGGTGGAAGGCATGGCCCTGCTCATTGACGCGCTGAAAAAAGAATCTCCGGTCAAGGGCCACGTGGTGGTGGTCGGCGGCGGAGCCCTGGCCCGGCAGACCGCCGACGCCTGCAAGGCCGCGGGCGCAACGTCCGTCACCTTCCTGATCCGGGAGGATGCTCCGCCGGCGGAGAAACCGGACGCGACCGTTATTACGGGCGCGGCCGTGGAACGCATTTACGGCACCGGCCGGGCCGTTGCCCGGGTGGAATACACCGACCGGGCCACGGGCCAGCCCCATGTGATACCGGCCAACACCCTGCTGTTTGCCGCGGGCCGGTTCCCGGAACTGGTCTTTGCCCGGCAGGCCGAGGATGCGGCCCGTGAGGACACCGGCGTGATCGACCGCCCCGTGGAGTGGCAGGCCGTGGCGCCCTACAAGACCCCGGATGCCGCGGACCAGCAGGGGCTGCTGGCCGACGGAGACCCCATATCCGACATGGACGCGGCCATCAAGGCCATCAATGCCGGCCGCAAGGCGGCGGCCTGCATGCACATGCTGATGTACGGCGACCCCATGGCCCTGCCGGACAACGTGCTGTGCGCCAATGCCGTGACGCAGACCGTGGAAGCCGTTTATGGCGTTCTGCCCAGGCCCCGCACCCTGATGCCGCTGCGCACCGACGCCGAAGTGGCGGCGGGCATGGAACGGGAAGCCGGGTTTGC
>JBMORB010000369.1:3696-8202 GCA_049320925.1 Thermodesulfobacteriota bacterium
TGTGCGCCAATGCCGTGACGCAGACCGTGGAAGCCGTTTATGGCGTTCTGCCCAGGCCCCGCACCCTGATGCCGCTGCGCACCGACGCCGAAGTGGCGGCGGGCATGGAACGGGAAGCCGGGTTTGCAGAAGACGCGGCCCGGGCCGAGGCGGACCGGTGCCTGCAGTGCGGCATCATCTGCTACCGGCATATATGATGGCTTCGTAAAAAGCCCAATATCTGCGTTGCGCTGCACCCCTCGTCACTGCGGCGTACGACAAGTACGCCTCATTCCTCGGGATTTGCGGCGCCTTGATCTTGAACTTTTTACTTTGCCATCCCAAATAGACTTTTTACGACGGCATCATATATAAAGGAGCCGACATGGCCACCGAGGAAGGGATTGTCATACGGGTATCCGGCGCCGGCACGTGGATTCGGACGGTCCGGGCCACGGCCTGCGACCACTGCACGTCCAGGGATACCTGCAAGACCATCGGCGGAGGCAACGACATGGAGGTGGAGGTGGCAAACCCCGTGGACGCCAGGGTCGGGGACCGGGTGATGGTCAGTTTTCAGACCGCCTCCCTGCTGAAGGCCACCTTCCTGATTTACATGTTCCCCATCATCTGCCTGATGATCGGCGCCGGCATCGGCGTCCGGCTCTCCCAGGAGGGCGTTTTTGCCATGGACCAGTCTTCCCTGTCGGCCCTGACCGGCTTCGGGGCCTTTGTGCTGGCCGTGATCTACGTCCGGATTCGGGGGAACCGCATGGCCAGGGAAGATCAGTACAGACCATCCATCATCCGCGTGCTGCGGGGCAACAAACCGGCGGCCTGTCCCAACCAGGATGCCGGCACCGGAGACGATCAATCGGTTGGATAGTAAAACCGTTCCCCCCGGTAGTTGCGAATCACCAGCCGTTTTTCCTCGACGCGCTCCACGTACTCCGGTAAAAGCGGCACCTTGCCTCCCCCGCCGGGAAGATCGATCACGTAGCGCGGCACCGCGCTTCCGGAAACGTTTCCCACCAGTGCCCGCATGACCGCCAGACCCGTCTGAATGGAAGGCCGGAAATGGCCCGTGCCCCTGACCAGGTCGGGGTGGTGCAGGTAGTAGGGCCGGACCCGGATGCGCAACAGGGCCCGCATCAGGTCCGTCATGGTCTTTGCGTCGTCGTTGACGCCCTTGAGCAGCACGGTCTGGCTGCCCAGGGGAATGCCCGCGTCGGCCAGCCGGGCGCAGGCCATGGCCGCCGCCTCGGTGACCTCCAAAGGATGATTGACATGCACGTTCACGTAAAGCGGAGCAAACTCCTTTAGCAGGGCCGCCAGGCCGGCGGTGACCCTCCGGGGCAGCGCAAAAGGGACCCGGGTGTGAACGCGAAGGGTTTCCACGTGGCCGATGGCCGCGATTTTTTCACAAACGGCATAAAGGTCTGCGTCTTCCAGCATCAGGGGGTCGCCGCCGGACAAAATCACTTCCCGGACACCGGGCGCGGCCTGAATATAGGCCACCGCCCGGTCCAGCCGGTCGCCGGACAGGGCTTCAACGGTCTTTCCCGCCATGCGCTTTCGAAAGCAGAACCGGCACACCACCGGGCACCGGGCCGACGCCAGCAGCACCACCCGGTCCGGGTAGCGGTGGATCAGCCCCGGCACCGGGCTCTGGGCGGTTTCGGTAAGGGGATCGTCGTCGGTCAGGGTGTCGGCCAGCTCCCGGGGATCGGGTATCACCTGTTTCCACAGCGGGTCCCCCGGTTCCTGGATCAGGGAAAGATAATACGGGTTGACGGCCATGGGATAAGTCCGGCACACCGCGGCCGCGTCATCGGCGGCAACCGCCAGCCGGGCAGGCAGGCCGCGCGGATCGGTAACGGTTTGCCGCGCGGTTTCCCGCCAGTTTAACTGGTCAGGATCATGGATGATAATGGATTCTTGGCTTGCCATTTCCCGGTTTTTGTGTCACCATCTGCCACTTGAAAAGTCTTGTGCTGTCCTATGTAACCGGCCCCGGGGAAATTGTAAATGAAAAAGCGGTGCGACTGGGCTGGCACGGATCCCGACTATATCCGGTATCACGACACGGAGTGGGGCGTTCCGGTTCACGACGACAAAAAGCTGTTTGAACTGCTGGTGCTGGAGGGGGCACAGGCCGGGTTGAACTGGCTGACCATTCTCAGAAAGCGGCCGGCCTACCGGGCCGCCTTCGATGGTTTTGACCCGGAACGCGTGGCCCGGTATGACAGCCGGAAAATCGAGCGCCTGATGGCCGATCCCGGCATTGTGAGAAACCGGCTCAAAATCACTGCCGCCGTCACCAACGCGAAAGCGTTTTTAAAAGTGCGCGAGACGTTCGGCTCCTTTGACGCCTATATCTGGTCTTTTGTAAACGGCCGGCCCGTGGTCAACGCGTGGAAAACCACGAAACAGCTTCCGGCCCGCACCGCTGTTTCCGAGGCCATGAGCCGGGACCTGAAAAAACGGGGGTTTGCCTTTATCGGCCCGGTGATCTGCTATGCCTTCATGCAGTCGGCGGGCCTGGTCAACGACCACCTGGTGGACTGCTTCCGGTACCACGAAGTACAGAAAAAGCGCGGCCGGCGCCAACAGGTATGACATGCTGCAAGAACTTGCCATCAAAAACTTTGCCATCATCGATGACCTGCGCATCTCCTTTGGCAAGGGACTGACCATTCTCAGCGGCGAAACCGGGGCCGGCAAATCAATCATCATCAACGCCGTCAATTTGCTGCTGGGCTCCCGGGCCACGGCCCGGCTGATCCGCACCGGCGAAACCAGCGCCGAAGTAGAGGCGGTTTTTGACGTGGCCAAAGACAGCGCCCTGGCCCGCAGGCTGGATGCCCACGGTTTTGACTGCGACGGCCAGCTGATTATCCGGCGGGTGGTTGCAGACACCAACAAGAACCGGATTTACATCAACGGCGGCGCGGCCACCATTCAGGTGCTGTCCGACATCACGGCCAGCCTGGCCTCCATATCGGGCCAGCACGCCCACCAGCAGCTGCTCAATGAAGATCTTCACCTGCTGGTGTTGGACGCATTTGCCGGGCTGGCCGGCCCGCGGGAAGAGGTCTCAAAAGCGTTTGCCTCCCTGGTCCCCCTGCTGCGGGAACTGGACACACTCAAGGCCCGGCAGGCCGACCAGGCCCGGCAGAAAGAGCTGCTGGCCTTTCAGAAGGATGAAATTGAAAAGGCAAACGTCACGCCGGGCGAGGACGAGTCCCTTGAAAGGGAAAAAAAGCGACTGAAAAACGCTCAGGAGCTGTATGCCCTGATCTTCGGCTGCATCGAAGGGTTATATGACGCCCAGGGCGCGGTGATCGAACAACTGGCCCTGGTCCGGACCAGTCTGGAGAACGCGGCCCGCATTGACGACACCCTGAACAGTCACCGGCAGATGCTGGCCGACATCGAGGCCCGGACCGCGGATGCCACCGAAGGACTGCGGGCTTACCTGAATACCATCGACACCGACGGCTCGGCCCTCAACCAGGTGGAGGAACGGCTGGACCTCATCGTCCGGCTCAAGAAAAAATACGGTCCCGCACTGGCGGATGTGCTGGCCCGGCTCACACAGATCTCGGTTGAGCTGACCGGCCTGGAAAACCTCTCCGGCCGGATCGCCGAAGTGGAAAGCGCGGTCACCGAGGCCCACCAGAAACTGGCCCGGGCCGCGACAACGCTTTCCGCGAAGCGCAAAAAAGCGGCCCCGGCCTTCTGCCGGGCCATTGAGGCCGAGCTGGCCGGGCTGAAAATGGAAGGCACCCGCTTTGACGTGGTATTTTCCACTGTTGCGGCGGACGAAAAGACCAGCCCGTTTCTGGTGGCGGACGGTTGCGTCATCACCGAAGCCGGCATCGACCGGGCCGCCTTTTCCATCGCGCCCAACGTGGGCGAAACCGCCAAGCCCCTGGCCGCCATCGCCTCCGGCGGCGAACTCTCCCGGGTGGTGCTGGCCATCAAGGCCCTGCTGGCCGGCAAGGAATCGGTGGAGACCCTGGTGTTCGACGAGGTGGACGCGGGCATCGGCGGCGAGACCGCCGAGGTGGTGGGCAAAAAACTTGTCGCCCTGTCCCGTTTTCACCAGACGCTCTGCATCACCCATCTGCCCCAGATCGCCAAGTTCGGCGACACCCACTACCGGATTGAAAAGCACGTGAAAGACGGTCGCACCGTCACCCGCATGGTGCGCCTGTCCAGGGAAGACCGGATCCAGGAACTGGCCCGCATGACCGGCGGGAAGAAGATCACGGAGAAAACCGTGGCCCACGCCAGAGAAATGCTGGAAAGCGCCGGATCGGCCAAAAACGACTGATCCGACGTGATCGTTTTTCTTTGCGTCCTTTGCGTCTCTGCGGTGAGTCGGCTTTTGTTTTGCACCGCAAAGGCGCAAAGAACGCAAAAAGGCAACCACATGAAAACCGTTTTTAATGATAGAATTTGCTTTGCCTGTGGCTCACAATGGTCCTGAACGTCAGGGTGAAACCATGTGGTTCAGGGGCC
>JBMORB010000370.1:0-1556 GCA_049320925.1 Thermodesulfobacteriota bacterium
TATTCACCCGGAAGACCTGCCCAGGGTGGAAAAAGGACTGCTGGCCAGACTGCCCGAGCAGGAGCTGATCACCGACTTTCAGTTCAGGATCAAAGACCTGGCCGATAACGCCCTGTATGTGGAGTGTAACGCCCGGTGCATTAAAAATGAAGGCCAGATCATGGGCATGCAGCTGATGCTCCGGGATATCACCCAGCGAAAGCGCCTGGAAGACGAGCTGCGCAATTCCTACGATCATCTCAGTAACACCCGGGAGGTCACCATCATGGGTCTGGCCAAGCTGGCCGAGTACAGGGACAAGGCCACCGGCGGCCATCTGGAGAGGCTCCGCGAATACTGCCGGATTCTGACCCAGGAGGTGGCAAAGCATCCGGCGTACAGCGACTACATCACGGAAAAATACATCGATGCCTTATATCTTTCCTGCATTCTTCACGACATCGGCAAGGTGGCTATTCCGGATGCCATTCTGCTGAAGCCGGGAAAGCTGGATCCGGATGAGTTTGAAATCATCAAGCAGCACGCTTCCCTGGGCGGAGACGCCATCAAGGAAGCCGAGTCCCAGATCAAGGGCAAGTCATTTCTGGCCATGGGCAAGGAGATCGCCTACTATCACCATGAAAAATGGAATGGGAAAGGCTATCCCGCCGGGCTTGAAGGCAAGCGCATCCCCCTGTCGGCCCGCATCGTGGCCCTGGTGGACGTTTACGACGCCCTGACCACGGACCGCATCTACAAAAAAGCCTATTCCCATGAACAGGCGGCGGAAATCATATTTAAGGAACGGGGCAGCCATTTTGATCCGGACATCGTGGACGCCTTTGCCTCCATAGAAGATTCTTTCAAGGAGATTTCCGAAACCCACCGGGATTCCCTTGCGGCCCGGCAGGCCTGGCTGAGCTGATTCTGATGTCCTTTTCTTTGGCGCAAAGAAAAGGACCAAAAGTATCCTTTACCCAAGATCTCTGATTTTAAACAATGCTTACCAACTGATTGTCACTCAGCCACGGGCGATTCCCAGTCAGCCTGGAGGCACAGGCGGAAAATCAGAAAACAAAAGCGGCGACGCAGTCACCCGCGCCGCCGCCATGTGAATGTCGGTATTTCTAAAACCGATTACGCGCCCTGAATTTTTTCCGTCAGGACCGGCATGAACTCCAGGATATTGGCCACAATGCCGATGTCCGCCACCTGGAAGATCGGGGCCTTGGGGTTCTTGTTGACGGCCACGATAAAGGGGTTGCCCTTGAGGCCGCCCAGGTGCTGGAACGATCCGCTGATGCCCATGGCCATGTAGACCTTGGGCTTGACGGTCTGGCCCGAGGTGCCCACCTGGCGGGCCTTTTCCAGCCACTTGGCGTCAACAATGGGCCGTGAACAGGAAAGATCGGCGCCCATGGCCTCGGCCAGTTCGCGGGCGATATCGATATTGTCCTGCTCCTCGATGCCACGCCCGATGGAGACCAGCACCTCGGACTTGGTGATGTCCACATCGCCCACTTCCGCGGCCACGACTTCCAGGAACTTGCGCTTGGCCGCCACGTCGCCGGCGTCGG
>JBMORB010000370.1:1566-8057 GCA_049320925.1 Thermodesulfobacteriota bacterium
AAGCTCCGCCGGGTCGAACCTGGCCCCGAAAATCATGTCCCTGATGACCTCGAGCCCAACCAGCCACCGGTCCGCCGGCAGGTCGGCATAGTACATGGTGTAGTCGAAACTCGTGGCCGCGTTCACGGCGCCGCCCGCGCTCTTGCTCTCATCCGCGGCAAAGGAACCGGACCGGATGGTGATGACAGCGCCGGCGGCGATGTCGCAGGCCACATGGGTGCTGACCTGGCCGCCGAACTCCTGGCGGACCATCTTCAGGGTCGAGCCGTCCACGCCGTCGATGCCCACAACGTCGGGGGCGAACGGCGAATTCATCTTGATGGAAAGGCCGGGACCCAGGTCCATGCCGAAGGTGTCGTGGGGCATCAGAACAACGGCGTCACTGGGCAAAAGCTTGACCAGCATGGCCCGAATGACTTCGGCGTTGGGATAGGCCACCGCCGCGCCGTCAATCTTCCACACATTCTTGTAGGAGGCGGCCACGGCGCCGCACACCGCGTCCACGCCCGAACCGAAAACCAGGGCAGTCACATCGGCGCCCGCGTCGATCTTCTTGGCCGCGGCAACCAGTTCCAGGGCGGAGTCGTCCGCCACACCATTCTTATGTGAGATATAAACAAAGATCTTGGCCATTATTTGAGCCCTCCTTTGGCTTTGAGAATTTCGACCAGTTTGTCCGCGATCTCCTCCGGGCTGCCTTCCAGCATTTCCGCGCCCTTGCCCAGGGCCGGCACGAAGTAGTCGATCTTCTTGAGAGCCGCGGCGCCCGCGCCCACCGAACCGGCGTCAACGCCGAGGTCGGAAGCGCCGTAGGTGGGAATCTCAACGGAAGCCACCTTCCGGATGCCGCGAATGCCCACGTAGCGGGGCTCGTTGATGCCGGTCTGAATGGACAGTACGCAGGGCGTCTCGATCTCGTTCATCTCCTGGTTGCCGCCTTCGATCTCGCGGCCGATCTTGAGCTTGCTGCCGTCGATCTCGATCTTGTTGACCAGGGAGGCATAGGGCAGGTCCAGCATGGCGGCCAGCATGCCGCCCACCTGGGCCGCGCCGTCGTCGGCCTGGGCGCCGGCAAGAATCAGGTCGTACTTGCCTTTTTGCACCACACCCTTAAGAATGGCGGCAATGCCCCTGCCGTCGGAGCCCTCAAAAGCGTCGTCGGTGACCAGGATGCCCTTCTCGGCGCCCATGGCCATTTCTCTTCTCAGCACCTCTTCGGATTCGCTGTCGCCCACGGTGACGACGGTCACGCAGCCGCCCACCCGCTCGACGATCTGAATCGCCTCTTCCACCGCGTAGTTGTCCCACTCGTTGACCGAGTAAACCAGATCATCCCGGTCGATGTCTTTTCCATCGCCGCCGATTTTGATCTCGTTTTCTTCGGTGTCGGGTACCCGCTTGACGCATACTAAAATTTCCATGTTCATCCTCCAGCGTTATTTCGAGTTATTCTGACCCTTACACTGACCCTATATATGTAAAAAGCTTCCCTCTTTTCTTATCAGGCATCCAGGTGACGGGCGATGAGTTCGGAAAAGTCGATGGCCTCCATCTTGCCTTCCATCTGGGCCACCTTGATGGCGTCTTCCATGTTCACCAGGCAGAAGGGACAGGCCGTGACAATCACGTTGGCGCCGGCTTCGGCCGCCATCTTCACGCGCAGCACCGCCATGCGTTCCTCTTCCTCGGGCTCGTAGAAAAGCATCAGGCCGCCGCCGCTGCAGCAGAAGGAGCGGTCCCGGCTCTTGATCATCTCCACCCGCTTGAGGCCGGGAATGGCGTCCATGGCGTTTCTCGGGTCATCATACACCTCGTTGTGACGGCCCAGGTAGCAGGGATCATGATAGGTGTAGACCTTGCTCGCGTCCTCCACTCCCTTCAGGCGGATTTCGCCCGACTTGAGCTTGCGCGCCACGTACTGGGAAAGATGCTCGATGGGCGGCAGTTGATCGTTGTGGTAATCGTTCTTGATGGCGTTGAAGGCATGGGGGTCGGCGGTGACGATGCGCTTGGCGCCGGAGCCCAGAATCGCCTCGATGTTGTGGTTCTTCAGGGACTGGAACAGCATTTCCTCGCCGAACCGCCTCACTTCGTTACCGCTGTCCTTTTCATCCTTGCCCAGCACGCCGAAGTCGGCGCCCGACACGCACAGGATCCGGGCCGTGGCCCTGGCCAGGGCCTGCATTCTGTCGTCATAAGATGAAATACTGTCCACAAAGTACAGGGTGTCGGCGGATTCCTTTCCGTCCAGCACCTTGACCTTGCACTGGGCCGCGAACTCGGGCTCAAGCGCCCAGTCGGCCCGCTTCTTTTCCATCTTGCCCCAGGCGTTGCCGCGCTTTTCCAGGGCCGACAGGGGCTTCTGAAGGGACTGGGGCACCATGCCCTCGTCCACCATGGCCCGCCGCAGGTCCACGATCTTGTCGATGTACTCGATGCCGATGGGGCACTCCTGCTCGCAGGCGCCGCAGGTGGTGCAGGACCAGATCTCGGCCTCTTCGTAAATATCGCCGATCAGGGGCTTGCTTTCGGCAAACGCCCCCCGCAGCGGGTAATTGGCAAACAGCTTGTCGCGGCCCTTGATGGTGATAAACCGGGGCGACAGGGGCCGGCCCACCCGGTTGGCCGGGCACTGGTCGGAGCAGCGGCCGCAGTCGGCGCAGGAATAAAAATCGAGCATGTGCTTCCAGGTGAAGTCCTCGATCTTCTTCACGCCGAAGGACTCCACGTCGTCGAGCTTGTCGTCGGGAATGTCATACCGCACCGGCTTGATGTTGCCCTTGTTCACGCGCATGAAAAAGACGTTGAAAATCGACGTGATGACGTGAAAGTGCTTGCCCATGGGCAAAAAGCACAGGAAGAAAAAGAAGGTGATGTCGTGCACGTAGTAGGCAATGATGTGAACGGCCTGCAGCGTGCTCTGGGAGGCGCCGGAAAGCAGCAGCTTCTCGAACCACACCAGGGTCAAAGGCGCCACGAACTTGGCATGCTCGGCGGCGGCCAGTTCGCTGGCCTCAAACAGGCTTTCGGAGATCATCAGGGTGGAGATCAGGCCCAGAACGAACACCGCCTCGGCGGTGTGGTCATGGCCGTACTTGGCGGGCACCGCGTAGCGGGCCGGCTTGAGAATGCCGCGCCGGTAGGCGGCGATAACGCACGCCACCAGCACCATGGTGGCCGCGTAGTCTTTCAATATATTGTAAATATCGCCGATGACGGTATCAAAACCCGGAATCTGGAAACTGGCCGACACGCCCAGGACCACCAGCTGGGTGGAACGGATGGAGAGCACGAGGAAGCCGACGAAAATCATGATGTGCAGCACGCCGGCCACCATGTACCGGGGCTGACGCCACTGGAGCAGCCACAGCTTGAGCACCGCGATCACCCGTTCGGGAATCCGGTCGAACCGCATGTCCGGGGCCGCCTTGACCAGCGGGGCCACCCGCCTTGCCATGATATAGGCAAAGCATCCCACGCCCACCACCGGGATCAGAAACGAAAAAATCACGGTGGGAATAACGCCGAAAAGCCAGTAATCAGCGGGAGCAATAATTGTTTCCATGCCGTTTTTATCCTTTCCTTAACGGTTTTACCTTCTCAACCGGTCTGTTTCTCATGGGTAAACCTTTTGGACAAACAAACGAATTTCATACATGATGCCTTCGGGAAGGTCAAGGGAAAAACTCGGACTTTTCCACCCGAAAAACAACCCCGGCCCCCCCTTGCGCCCGGCGGCGGCCGATACCCCCGGCCGCCGGCCAGCCGGCCAAGATGTGCCTGAAACCGCTTGACTTTCCGGCCGGTTCGGCCGTATGCTACTTCAGCGGCAGGCGGATACCGGCCTGCGGGATCGGAGCCTTCCATTGAGGTCATCGTCTTTGCGAAAATCACCGGGTTTCACCCTTCTGGAAATCGTGGTGGTGCTGCTGGTGCTGGGCATCGTATCCGCGGTGGTCATCACCCGGTACGTTTCGGCCAACATCGACGCCCGGAACGCGGCCATGATCGGCAGAATCAAAGCCCACCTGCGGTATGCCCGAAACGCCTCCATGAACTCTGAAACCGCGTGGTGGATCGACTTTAACGCCGGCTCCTACGTATTGAACAAACGGGCACCGGATGGCACAAACATCATCGCGGTGTTTCCGGGAGAAGACGGAACCGCCGTGAATTTCCCCGGCGGATTCACCGGTCCGGACATCAACGTTCTTTTTGATGGATGGGGCCGGCCCGTGGACGGCACCGGCACACCCACCGGCGTCCTGAATCTCGCATTCACAAGTGATACCGTCACCATCCGGTCAACAGGCTATATTCCATGACACGCAGGCACGGACAAAGCGGCTTTACCCTGGTGGAAGTGATCGTTTCCATTGTCACCGCCGCGATCCTGGGCACCCTTCTGGTGGCCTACATGCAGTCTGTATTTATAAAAGGCGGCCAGCAGGTCACGGACGTGGGCGGCCTGCACCAGGCCACCCAGGCCATGGACGGCCTGACCGCCGCCTACAACAGCCAGATCCATCTGGCCGTGACCCAGACCGGCGGCCAGGATGCCCTGGACTTTGTGGCGGCCCGGACCGCCGATTCGTCATTTGACCCTTTTAACGTGACCCTGGGCTGGTTCAGCGGCCCGCCCTTTACCGGAACAGGCAGCGGCACACGGGGCACCGGGCATGATTTTCTCAAGGTCACGCTGACCCCGAACGGCGGCGGGCCGAGCCTTACCTCCATCTTCTGGTCGGGAAATTAGCCATGAACCATATCACCGCACACGCCTGTCACCCGCCGCAAAAAGGTTTCACCCTGATCGAAGTGGTGGCATCCCTGCTGATCACCTCCATGCTGGTGGGCATCGCCGGCCTTGGCATCGTGCAGGTGGCCAAAGGGTTTGTGCTGACCCGGGAAAGCGGAGAACTGGCCCAGCAAAGCGATTTTGTGCTCACCCGGATCCGAAAGAGCGTGCGCAATCTCACGCAATTGACCACCGCGGGTTCGACGACCCTTGCCCTCTCCCGGCTGGATAACAGCCAGGCCCCTGTCACGGAGACCTTTTCCTACAGCGGCACCACCCTTTCCCTGAACGACGGAACAGGCAACGACATCTTGATGGAGGGGATTTCCGCTTTCCAGTTACGGTATTTCAATGAAGACAACAACGCATGGAACCCGGCCACCGATCCCATCGGCGAACTGGCCATCGTGGACGTGAGCCTCACCATGGCCGGCAATGAAGGGGTGTCGGTCGCCTTTTCCGAGCGAATTCTGCCCCGCAACACCTTTACGCCCAGCCGGGCCTACACCCCGGCCGGAGCCGGCACCACCGCGGCCCAGGGCATCTGCCTGCTGGAGGCCATCTACCCGCGAAACCCGGTTATCTGGGGCCTGTTCCGGGAGTTTCGGGACCATGGTCTTGCCGCCATTCCGCTGATGGGCGACAAAATCACCGCCGCCTACTATTCGGCCGGATCGGCCATAACACCCTGGATAGGATCACACCCCGGCGCCCTGCCTTTTTTCAGATGGCTGGCCGCTCCGCTGGTGGCCGTTCTTTTTTTCTGGAAATATTTTCCGGCGGGACTGCTGGCCCTGGCCACGGCGGCATGGATTCTGGCCCGGCTGTTCACCTTTGCCCTGCTGCAAAACAAGAAACACCTTGCCCCGGCGTCCCGGCGACGCCGCACGGCCGGCAGTATTCTGCTGAGCCTGGTCATCACCATTACGGTAGTGGCCCTGCTGGGGGCCGGCGCCGTGTCCATGCTGGCCACATCCCAGCACGGCAACGTGCACAGCGCCTTTGGAGAAAAAGCCTATTACCTGGCCGAATCCGGCCTGCGGTACGCCTTAAACCAGTTCATGGACCACCAGGATGACAGCGCGGGGTTTGTCACTTCCCTCTCCTCCACGGAGACAGGAATGAACGGCGCCTTTTCCGTATCCGCGGGCGAGGCCTTTGACCTGAACGCGCTGTGTTTCTTCTTTGACCCGGCCGACGGGGCGCCGGGGACCACGCTCCAGGCTTATGGCGGTACCTTTCCGGACAAGATCGCCGGCCTCTCTATTCCCGGTGGCGGCCTTGCCGGCCGAATGGAGGTCCGTGACACCGGCATCAGTGAGCGGGCCGTGGTCAATGTCACGGTCTTGGCCATCAATGCCGGTGCCGGTACCATCTCCTACTCCGTCACCAGCGGCCTTTCCGGCGGCGTGGACCCGGCGGCCCATGCGCTGCCAGTGGCGGCCGTAAGTTCAGCCGCGTCCAATGTAAGGGCGTCCAACCTGGGAGAGGCGGCCACCGCTTCCCAGATCAGCCTGGACGCTTTTTCCGCCTTTTTCCCGCCGGCCCGGGGGCTGGTGACCCTGATGGCCGACGCGGACGGCGACGCCAGCTTTGACGACGAAATTCACCTGGTCTATGACCGGCTCAACGGCACCACATTGCAGGGACTTCGCAACGTGCCGGGCAAGGAGCCCCTTCCGGCCGGCGGCGT
>JBMORB010000371.1:0-8051 GCA_049320925.1 Thermodesulfobacteriota bacterium
ACCAAAAGCACGGCATTCGGAACGGCCATCCAGGCGGCATGGGCGTTGCGTCGGCCGGGGGAAGCCGTTAGGCAAAGGCTATTCCTCCTTTTTCATTTCAGCCTGGAACTTTCGCCGGGTCTCGCCTTCTTTTGCCAGGGCTTCGCGGTTGGTGTCATCGACCCGCATGAAGTTGTCCCGCCAGTCATCGTTATCCCAGCGGAAGGGGGTCTGAATTGTCGTGCGGGGCGCCCAGGCTGATTCCAGCAGGTCTAAGGCCATTGTCATGATGGCCTGCTGCATGGGCGCGTCCCAGGGTTTGCCGCAGGGGTTGCCCAGGGGGAAATCCGTGAACAGGAACCGGGGCACGCCGCACTCCTCCACCACGTCCCGGGCGCTGCCGACAATGACGGTGGCAAGGCCGTTTTCCTCCAGGTGACGGGCGACCAGACTCACGGTCTGGTGGCAGACCGGTCAGAGGGCGGTCAGGACCACGGCGTCCACGCCGTCCTCACGGCACCATTGCAGGACCTGCGGGGCATGGCGGTCCAGGGTGCGGCGCTTGCTGTAATCGGTGGGAATACCGTAATAGCGGGCCGATGCCGACCCGACCCGGCCGGCGGCCACGGCCGCGTTCAACTGGTTTATGGGAAGAAAGCTGTTAATGTCCTTTGTGTGGGTGGCCTCTTTGTCCCAGAACAGCAGGTCGGTGGAAAGACTTTGAGGCGGCGGGTCCATTGGTTCGGCATAGGCGTCGCGCCCAAGCAGGACTTCCATGGTGATGGCGCCGGACGGGCTCGGTTTTTCGCCGGTGGTCACCAGCCCCACCCGGGTTTCGGCCAGGGGTCTGGAAAGGGGCGTGAAGGGCACCTCGTCATAGTGGGGCCACTCGTAGGGCCTGTCGTAGCCCTGGGCCGCGTAATACTCGCGGCTGCGGTCGATATAGCTTACAAACGAGCGGTACCGGCGGCGCTTGTACATGAGAGAGACTCCCTCTTTCTTTATAAATGGCGTCAAGACGACCGCCGCTTTTCAATGGCCTGCGCAATGAACTTTTCCAGAGGCGGGGCAAAAAGATGGAGCAATGCCTCTTTGACCCAGTTTCTGTATTTCTTTGACCACGGATCCAGACCCAGGGCTCTGGCGTGGTAAGCGGCCGATCCGACAAAGGCCGTATGAAGGGTCATCATGGAGTAGCTCCACATGGACAGCTCCGGCTGCAGGGTGAGGACACGAATCCTTTGAATAAAAACGGCCTCGATTTCCCGGAAGTAGCGGGTGAAAAAATCCAACCCCGGCAGATCGGGGTCGATCTTCATGTGGCCCGTGTTCTGATTCAGCACCTCCATGACATCGGGATGTTCAAACAGGTAATCCAGAGACCGGTCCAGGTAAATCTTCAGGCCTTCCGTGGGCGTCAGGCGTTCCACGCCGTCGATCCATTCCTGATATGCCGTGATCAGCTCTTCATAAAGCTGCCGGGCCACGGCCCGGAACAGCTCTGCCTTGGTAAAATAGTGGTGAATGATGGAGTAGTCAAACCCGCCCGCCTCTCCGATCATGCGGATGCTGGCGGCGTGGTAAGGATGACGGGTGAACACTCTTCGGGCGGCGGCGATGATTTTCTGCCGGGTGGCTTCACCTTTGGAGGCGGCCTCGTCCACGGAGACCGGGGCACTGGGTTTTGCTTTCTTTTTTGCCTGTTTCATGGCCTGAACCTAGACCAAACATCATGCCCTGTCAACCAGCAAAGCCTTTGCCGAAAAGGGCTTTACAGGCACCGGCCCCTGGAAAGACCCGTTTCCACGAAGGTGGAATTTTTTCTTGACACCGGCAAAAACGCCATGATATTTTCTCCACACCTGTGGAAAAGACATCACCTCAACCACGCAAAAAGGGGGGCGTAATGAAAAAAACAACCAGATGGACGTCGGCAATCGTCGTGGCGCTGTGGGTTGTGGCGCTTTTCTCCGGGCAGGCCTTTGCCATGGGGTCGGCCCCGCCGCCGTTAAACTTCACCGATGAACCGCCCCGGAACCCTTTTGTGGCAAACTCCCCCTGGCCCATGAGCCATGCCAATCCTTACTGCCAGGCATCGTCCCCTTATCCGGGGCCCAAGGCCGTTGCCATCGGCACAAAGTCCTCCCTGACCTTCGGCATGCCCGGCCTGATCACCCTGGCCATTTCCGGGGTCTACCCGGACGGCGGGCGCGTTGTGTGGGGCAGCTCCTCCACCGACGTGTTCAAGGCCGACACCTCCCTGAACTACATCAAGGCCATGAAAAAAGAGAACCTGTCCATCTCGTCGGTTTTTTCCACCGATGAAATGCTCTCCGGCGCCTACACCCTGGTGGACAGAGACAACATTTTCTACATGCCGCGGTTTACCAAAATCTTTGCCTTTGGC
Organism: Thermodesulfobacteriota bacterium; assembly: GCA_049320925.1. Classification (GTDB taxonomy): domain Bacteria; phylum Desulfobacterota; class Desulfobacteria; order Desulfobacterales; family Desulfosudaceae; genus Desulfosudis. The sequence continues at coordinate 2,387 of JBMORB010000371.1, forward strand.
GACGGTGTTGCCGGCAAACGGTATTCGGACATCGTTGTCAAACGGACCTATGAGATTCCCGCGTCCATGCTGGCCGCCCCGGAAGAAAAAATCGTGGGCCTTTCCATGACCTGGGACGGCATGCTGGTATTTGCCACCAGCCACGGCCTGGTGGGTGCGGTCTCCCGGGACTTTTCCCGCGCTTATTACTACAGCTTCGGACCGGACGAGCAGATATCCAACTCCATTGCCTGCGACGAGGACGGCGGCATCTACGTGGTGACCAATCTGAACATGTACCGGGTGCAGTGGACCGGCACCGGGCTGACCACGGACCCTGCCTTCGGCGGGTGGACCGCCGGGTATGAAACCGGCGAGGCCTCGGGCGTTCGCCTGGGCGCCGGATCAGGGGCCACGCCTACCCTGATGGGAAGCGGCGCCGACGACAGGTTCGTGGTGATCACGGACGCCCAGCCCGTGATGCACCTGGTGCTTTTCTGGCGCGACAAAATCCCGGCCGACTGGCAGCAGATACCGGGCACAAAGAGCCGGCGCATCGCGGCCCAGGTGCCGGTGACCTTCGGCGACCCTTATGCCACGGACACGCTGTCCGAACAGTCCGTCTGCGTCCGGGGCTACGGCGCCCTGGTCGTCAACAACCAGCTTAAAATGCCGTTGAGCAACCAGGTGTTCAGCATTCTGCTGTCCGGAATAAATTTTATCGCCCCTTACGGAGCGGAAAAATTCGAATGGGACCCCGTCACCCGTACACTGGGCAGCGCCTGGGTCAACCGGACCGTGAGCCTGCCCAACGGCATTCCCTCCATGAGCCAGGCCACCAACCTGGTCTACGGCGTCGGGCAGAACTGGCTGGGTTCATGGACCTTTGAAGGGCTTGACTGGACCACCGGGAAATCGGTGTTCAGTTACGTCTATGGCGCCACGCCGGCCTGCAACAGCGCCTATGCCGCCACTGAAATCGGCATGGACAGCGCCCTCTACAGCGGCACCCTGATGGGCATGGCCCGAATGGCGCCCTGATTTCCGGCGGGCGGGACGCACCGGTTTCTCAACGCTTCTGCCGTAACAAAGGGGGGGCCCATGAAAACAAGCACCATGTCTTTCAGACCGATTACAATCGCCCGGCACCTGCTGGTGGCGGCAATTATTCTTTGCGCATCCATGGCCCATGCAACGGTTATTCAAAAGACCGGCGGCGGCGCCCCCTGGACCCTGTTCCCCGGAGACTTCCGGCTGACCCCGGCCTTTCCGGACAAGGCTTCCATATACGCGACTTTTGTTTTCCGGCCGGCATCCGGAGATTTCGACCTGCTCAAAGTCACGGGCCGTTTTCCCCATGCCCGGTACATGAGTTTTAACCTGTATGATTTCGCCGAGGCCACTGACTTTGACGCCCTGGCCGATGTCGAAATCGTGCCTGATGACGGCAGCATCAACCCTTTTTATCCGGGAGAAAACCGGGACGCCGGAAACCGGTCTTACACGCTCTGGCTGGTGAAGGAGGGAGCGGAGCCGCCCAAAGGGGCTGCCAACATTTTTTTTATTCCTGAAGGGGTCGAGACCCTTTCTCTTTTTTTACGGGTCTACCGGCCGGACAAGGGGTTTGACAACCTCGGCGGCGTCGGCCTTCCCGGCATCGAAGCGCTGAAAAGCGACAAGAGCCCGGCCGGGGTTCCGGATTTTGGAATAACGCTGGACGCGGCCCTTCAAAAGGCCGGCATGTTCATCCTGAACAATGAACTCCTTGAAACATGGCTGGTGACAAGCTGGTTCGCCGGTAAAAACGTCTCGTTTCACAGGGTCTCGGACGCGGGACTTTTTCCCAACGCCCATAACGAGTACATCATCGCGCCGCTTCCCCAGGATTACGCAAACAAGGTGGCGGTTATCACGTTTACGCCGCCCACGTTCGAGAATACTTATGAAGGCGGGGTGTTTGAAGGGGGAAAGGATGTCCGTTACTGGTCTTTCTGCACCGGGGGGCTGGCTGAGACGGGCACGATTGAATGCCTTTGCGATGACCAGGTCCGCAAAAACCCCGACGGCACGGTCACCATCTGCATTGCCCCGCTGACCCTCAAAAGAACCGTTGAAAAGGCCGGGTTCAACTACATGCGATGGGGCGGGGTGGCCTTTCCGGTTCTTCTGCACCGCCACCTGCTGGCGAGCAAAGATTTTCCGGGAAGCATCTCCCATGTGCCTTATATCCAAAGGCCGCCCGCGCCGGAGGAAAGAAACGGCCAATACATGGCCGACACGGCGGTTGAGCAATTCATGGGTGAATACGGCCCGACCGGAAGGGTATTCACCGTTTCGGAATTTCTCTGGTGGCTGTGGACGCGGTAGCCGGTTTCTGTCGCACAGCTTCGAACGCCGGCACGCAAACCGGGACGGTATGGTTTTCATCCTGATCGTCTCCGGCGCCACAACCATGATGAAACCGCCGGCTTCACCGGAAACGAGGCCGGCGTTTTTCCCCGCCATGCTCCATGGTCCGGTTACCTGAGCTTGATGAAATTGGCCAGGGGGTTGGTCATGCGGCCGCTGCTGTTGTTCAGCCTGGCCTGGAGAATCAGCCGTAACCCCTTGAGCGGGTTGATCGGCGGCGCCAGTTTCAGGGGGCTGATTTTCATCAGGTGGCACATGGACTCGACAATCGCGGCCAGGTCATTGCACTCATGGCTGTAATAGACCCGGTTCCGGCCCAGCCTTTTTTCCAGCCGTTGCCCGACCGATTTCACCGCGCAGGGGCCGACCACGAAGACCGGGCCTGAAATGGCGTTGATATCCGCGTCGTCAAATCCCTTACCCATGAGCAGGGTCCAGCCTCCCCGGCCGCGCTGATCGAAAGCCATCATCTGCAGGGTGTTGAGGGAGTTGTTGACACATCCCTCCCGGCAGGCCCTTTCCCTGCCCTTGATGATGGTGATGTCTTCGGGAAACTCCTGGATCAGGTCAAAGGGATATTGACCGCCATACCGGGTCCATTTGCCCAGGATGTCCAGGTCATCAAATGAATCGAGGTCACCGGTGATGGTGATGTCCTGTTCGTTCTGAATGCCCTCGCCGAGGCCCCTTTCCAGGGCGATTTTCAAATGCGGCACGTCTTTAATTTTCCGGCCGAAAAACCCCGCGCCCACAATATCCACCGCCACCACGTTGAGCCCGCCAGCCAGCACCCGAAAGGGCATGACGCACCGGTCCGCCAGCGCCAGGGCCGGATAATGGCCATAAATGGTGCCTTCCACGCCCTCGATCAGGGTTACGTCGGGCCGGACGTGAGCCAGGACATCCACCAGCTTGTGGTGGAGATTGTAATTGTGATCGGGGCTTCGATCCCGATGCACCGGGAACCCCCACTGGTTTTTAATGCCCAACGTGACCACCGACATGGAATGGGTTTTGAGCTTGGGGATGCTCACGTAGAGATTTTCATCCTTTGCCCGGATAAGCTTTTCATGGATGATCCGGGGCATTCCGAATTCCTTCAGGTCATATCCGTTCGGGTCCCGGTCGGCCGGCTGTTTGCCTGCAAATTCATAGGGCACGGCCTCTTCCTCATCCAGATACACAGGAATCGCCCCGGTCCGTTTGCACAGGGCGTTGTAACCGGTCATCTCGAAGACCAGCCGGGTGTAGGTGGCCTGGGTGCTGTTTTCCATTACATAGACCCGGCGGGCGCCGGCTGTAAACCAGTAGCGCACCGCCGCTTCCACCACTTCCGGCCGGGTATGGACATAGGCGTTGGTTCCGACCACATTGGGTTTGATGTAGACATCTTTGCTGGATTTCAGAAGCGATGCCCCGCCGAGGGCGTCAAAAATCTCCGCCACGGTTTTCCCGATCTCCGCTGTCATGACATCGTTGAGCGGACAAAATTCGCGGAACGTGGCCGGGCTGTGAGCCGTTTTCAGGCGCCTGATGATGACCCTGTTTTTCCCAGGGATTGAACCATTTCCTCCCATTGTTCTGCTTTCCTTAAAAAATCCGATTATGGCGACAGGCCGATCTCACTTGCCTGCGGCATTTTCTTTTCAACGCACACAGAGATCAATTATAAAGGCCCGCGCTTAATGTCAAGGCCATCTCCAAAAATCAGGTTCATCTCCCGATTGGTGGTAGTAAAGACTTGCATGGTTTTCAGTGCAGTCGATGGTTTTAAAGGGGCCAAGGGTTCAAGGATTCAAGTGGCCAAGTGAAAAACGATAAACATAAAAAAGGACTTGATAAATTCCCAAACGTTCGGTTTATGGGTTGAAATCCGGACATTATTCACCAATGATTCAATTCCCTTCGACCCCTTGAATCCTTGAACCCTGAGCAACCACTAAATCGGAAAAGATCCAAAAATTAGAATTTTGGCTTGAGTCCAAACAGAGGGAATGTCCATTTGCACAAAAAAGGATTGACATGGCGGGCCGGGGTTTTATTATACATGCGTACAAAAAACATCTTTACCGTTTTGAAAAGGTTTTGCATCTTTTCGGCGGTGCGGAATGGCGGGGCACTCTGTTCCCAACGCCGGAAAAATTAAAAAGGGCGGCATTACAGGGAGAGAAACCGTATGGATGAGAAAATACCACGGTCGGCTGAAAACGATTATTCATCCGAAATCATTACGGAGCGCCAAAAATTTATTGAGTCAAAAACAGGGGCAGCCCTGACACACCTTAAGCATTATGCATTTGATCCCGGCATCCTTCCCGGAAACATCGAACATTTTACGGGCGTGGCCCAGGTGCCGATCGGCATAGCGGGCCCTCTGCGCGTCAATGGCGAGCATGCCGGCGGCGACTTCTACGTTCCCCTGGCGACCACGGAAGGGACGCTGGTGGCCAGTTACAACAGGGGCATGAAAATCACCCGGATGAGCGGCGGCATCGACGTAACCATATCGGACGACGCGATGCAGAGGGCGCCGGTGTTTATTTTCAAAAACGCCCGCGAAGCCAGGGACTTCGGGCACTGGCTGAACGACCATTTTCAGGAAATAAAGGATGAGGCCGCAAAAACAACCCGGGTGGGCAAACTGACGGCCATTGAGCGCTATCCCGCGGGGCGATACATGTATCTGCGGTTTGATTACACCACCGGCGACGCGGCCGGTCAGAACATGACCGGCAAGGCCACTTTCATGGCGTGCGAGTGGATCCGGTCCCATCATGAACCGGCCCGGAACTACATCCTTGATTCGAATTTCGCCACCGACAAAAAGGCATCCATGATCAACACCCTCAAAACGCGGGGCAAACGGGTCACCGCCGAGGTGACCATCCCCGAGGCGATCGTGCGAAGCGAGATGAACAGCTCGCCGTTCAAGCTCGAATACGGCATGAAGGTTTCAATGCTCGGCAGTTTCATGTCCGGCGCGATGAACAACGGCCTCCATTCGGCCAACGCGCTGGCCGCGCTCTTCATCGCCACCGGCCAGGACGCGGCCAACATCGCGGAGTCGCATACCGCGCTGGTGAACGCGGAACGGACAAGGGAGGGGGACTTTTATTACTCCATTACCATTCCCTCGCTCATCGTGGCCACCCACGGGGGCGGCACCGGCCTGGCCACCCAGCGGGAGTGTCTCGAGATACTCGGATGTTACGGGAAGGGCAAGGTGATGAAGTTTGCCGAAATCGCCGCGGCCACGGCGCTTGCCGGTGAGATCTCC
>JBMORB010000372.1:0-8048 GCA_049320925.1 Thermodesulfobacteriota bacterium
GCTGAAGGATGATTTTTACGGGTGGACAACGCAGTCGGGCAGTTTTCAGCCGGTTTCAAAGGAAGATGAAAAAGACAAGGACAAAAAGGAAAAGGAAGATAAGGCGGCAAACGATGCGGCGACCGATTTGAACGGAGGGGAAGGTGCCTCGTCACAGGACCCTGTCATCAATCCGGCCGCCAGGCGGGGAGGCATGTTTGACGGTGAAGATGGATATGCCCCCGGTGTTGTCTCCCCCGACGCCTCCTACGACCGGGGTACGGATCCGTCGCAGCCCGGAGAGTCGCCGGACCCGCTGGCGAATCTTTTTGGCGGGTTCCATGGCAGCCGTCAAACACAGGCGGAAAAGCGTTCCTTAAATATGCCTGGCGCGGCAAACAGCGTCAAAGAGATTCCTTTTATGGAGTATGGCAGCAGCGGTATGCCGTTGCAAGATCGGCAGTCGTCCTCTTCCGGCAGAATCGCCCCTGGTGTCGGAGCCCGTACGGTTGCGGGCAAGGTGACGTCTATGGGAGGCGGTGTCGGGTATCAGGGCAATCCACTGCTCAACACCGGGAGTACGGCGTTTCAGGTTTGGGCAGTCGTCGTACTGGCTGTTCAGATCGGAATTTTCGTGATGCTTGTGGTGATCTGCAGGGAACTCAGGGCGCAGCGGAAACACAGGGATGGGGCTGCGGGCGGCTGTGCGTCACCGGCACCGGTTCATTCCGAAGCTTCGAAAGCCGTCCATTAATCATGATGACAAACATGGAGTATGCAAAATGAAACAATGCTTAAGCGCAACAGCTGTTTTTCTGGCCGCCGGTTTTCTGTTCCTCCTGTCGGGCATGGCGGTGGCGGATAACACGGCTCCCCCGGAAAAGACCCCCAAGGATACCGTTGTTTACGCCATATCCGTCAAAAAGGCGCCCAATGACGTAAAGGCATTCGGTTTTGACATGCTCTATTCCACAGACGCCCTGAAACTTGAGGGTCTTCAGAAGGGCGCGCTCATCAAGGACGGCTTTTCGTTTTTCAAGTTCAACGAGGTGTCTCCGGGCAGGGTCAGAATGGGGGGCTTTGCGCCGGACGATAACTACATGAAAAAAGGCGCCAGCGGCGAACTGATTGTCATGACATTTAAAAAAACCGCCAAAAGCAGCCAGCCGGCGGAAATAAAAATTGTTGATATCAAGGACCACATGAAACTGTGGGGTTCTTATTCGGTACTGGCCATTAGCGAGAAGAAATAGAGCGCAAGCGGAGACCTGCGGGGGGATCTGCCTGCTGCTTGCGGCAGGAGCGCTTTTTTACAATCATCATAATTGGTAAGGGAGGAGAAGGGAATGAAACAAAGGGAAAAACGGCTGTTACAGTCAATCACACTGCTGCTGTGCCTGATTTTTACAGGGGCCACGGCCTATGGGGAGTTCGTATCGTTTCAGTATAACGATGAGCCGACCATACTGATGCGGATCAACAACAACGGGTATGGCGTGGGCACAACCGGGCCTTTTATATTTGACCAGCTGTTTGCCCAGCAGGACTTGAATATAAATGGATTTGTGTCCTGCAATAATTATTCTGATTTTTTAAGGTTTGCTTCCGAAGATCCGAATATCATCAGGATTCCGGGAGATATTAACGACAACAATGTGATTGTCGGTGGAAATGTTGAAATAGATCCAGAGGAAACAAATCCCTTGCTCGGCGTGTCGGTAAAACCCTTTGTCTCTGAAGATCTGCTGGAGACGGCCCGCCTGATCACCATAGAGCCCAAGTCTGAGTGGGCGTACTCGAGCCTGGCGCCAGTCGGTACTATTGGGTCATTCATCGGCATGAATAATGCCGGCCAGATAGTGGGTGTGTTAGGACCTTATGTGGAAGGGGATGCGCCGCTTTGGTATTCCGCAATGGAATATAATATTAATAATTATTCGGCAATGGTCGTGGATGCCAATGATGCAATTTATCTTTATACTTCAAACCCGGTCTCCAGTATCACCGTACTCAACCCGGATGGAAGCTTAAAGCGAACGTTTGGTGTGCCTGTCTGTGATTTTATGTCTGTGAGTACAGGGACGGAAAATGTTACGTTATATTTGGCTTATTGGGATGGCCTTTTTGCGTTCGATGAATTTGGTAATGAGAAGTGGAGATTTCAACCGCCCCAAGGCGCTTGGCGTCATACGGTGGGGCCAGATGGCGCTGTTTATGTGACTGATTACTACTCTGCCGGGCCGCTTTATGCCCTTAATCCGGATGGAACAGTACGGTGGGACGTTGTTGTGCCCGATGGCGTTGCGTCAATGGCCGCGGCACCGGATGGTATATTATATGCAGGAAACTCCAACTATCTTTTTGCCGTTGATGCAGCAAACGGTTCTGTCCTGTGGTCCATGAACCTGGACGCAAGCAGGGACATCGTTGTCGCTCCTGGCAGGGTCTACTTTGGATCCGGAGGCTGTAACAATTTTATCACTGCAGTTGATACAGCCACGCAAACCGTTGCATGGCAATACTTCACGGACAATTGCCCCTCCAAGGTCGTAGTCGGTACAGATAATACGGTCTATTTTACAGGAGGGGACTATCTTTATGCGGTAAACTTTGATGGTACATCCAAATGGACACTGGCCCATAACGATTTTTCCTACCGGGCACCGGTGATGGGCACTGACGGTACGTTGTATGTCAAAAGCAGAGAAACGGTTGTTGCGATCAACCCCGACGGAACACAGAAGTGGAAGTTTTTTACATTTAACGGTGACGGTGAATTACTGGTCGGACGACAAGGCAACATTATCTACACCAAGGGGTACCAGGGACTTCTGGCTCTTGACGGTGAAGCCGAGACCATGGCAGAGCAGCATCTTGTTCTGGTTGGCGGATTTACATGCGACTATGAGTACCTTTGGGACGGCGTATTGCAGGAGAACGAATATGAGGTATTCAACTGCGACGGCTCGGCCTTTACTTTCCCGCTCTCCGTCAACAACAACGGTGAGATCGCAGGACCGGTCATTTCCATTAAAATCCCTGTGGATTTTGCCAATGGCATTCTGCAGGACCTGAATGGTGATGATATCCTTACCGACAATGGAGAGCCTGCCAAGCCCGGCAACCTGGTCGGCACCACTGACAGGGTGAAATACATTGAGTCGTGGGGTTTTGTAAAAACCCATGGTTCCGATAATGGCGTGTATACTCCGATTAACAACCTGAACAGGGCCGCATTTGAAGCGGACCAGGCCGCTGGTGTGGTTGAAATTTACGGTCTCTTTCCCTACACTATTGTGGATTCGGGCGATATTCTTGCGGCATATGCCGAAACCAGTGAACTGATTTCCATTGATGAGATGCTCGGGCTTAACGGAGCTGCAATCCAGGCCATCAATTTCATGCGTGCCATGCCGTTTCGGCAGATCAAATCGCCTTATGTCGATCTTAGTCCGTTTCAGCCGGTTCAGTTCCCCCATGCCGAGGTGACCGGCATGAGTGACATCAACGGCCTGGGCGTGGTATCGGGTATTTTCGGCTACGACGGCGATCCGGAGAGTGAGGTGGACATGCTTCATAACCCCATCTCTTTTGTCTATTTCCCGGACGGGTGTATGGAGGATGACAGCGGCGCCATCGACATCATGGGCCAGGCCGCCTGCGTGACCGGCCCTCCGGACGAGACCTACCTGCGGGTCCCGATCAGAATCCAGAATGCAAAAAAACCGGAACCAGTCGATGATGGTGATGAGATGGATGCCATCGGTTTTGAGGTCACTTATGACCCGGCGGTCCTTGAACCTGCCGAAACGCCTTTTGATGTTAATGGGAACCCGGAGCTTGTTTTTGAACCCGATGGTCTGCTGGCCGAACTGTGGTTCGTCGAATCCAATGTAGTTTTCCCGGGTGTTATCCGTATTGGGGCCGTCTCGGTGGATAATCCCATCGGTCCGGAGACCGAGGGTATTCTGGGATACCTTGTTTTCAGGGCGTTGTCCACGGAACCGACCCAGCTGAATATCTATAACCTGGTCGGACATTATGAAGACGTCCCAACGTGGCCGGTATCCGGCGGCTGTATTATCCCCTCAAATGGCGACCTCAATTTTGACGGGCAGATCACCCCGGTCGACGCTCTGGGCGCCTATCAGAAAGCGCTGGATGTCTGCCCCACATGCGTGGGGGATTGCCTTTCCACACTGTGCGACGTGGATAACGACTGCCAGTGCACGGCTGCCGACGCCAACTGCATGCTGTTGTTCTATGTCGAGCTGGAATCCTGCCTGGACTGGTACGTCCAATAGCCTGACTGTACTTTTCACGCGTGCCGGATATACGGCACGCGTGAAAACCAAACCAGCTCAGTTAGATTGAATATTTGAATACCGCCGCAGGGGCTGTCCCTGCGGCGGCATTCCCTCATTTTTCAGATGCTGCCGGACCCATGCATTCACAGCAGGTATTATTTTCCTGATTCCCCTTGAAAAGTTGCCGACCTCGCCTCTATTTAATCGACCGCTGTCCCATTTTTCAGGAATCCGTTCCAGCTTTTCTGGAGTATGATTTCCCGCCTTCAATATCTTTAATGCGTTTTATTCCAATAAGTTAAACAAAATTGTATCGTTTTTATCCGGGACACAGCCGCCCCTGAATTCGGGGATGTGCCATGGGAGTGGATTCCCACGCCAGGACGTAAGTTAATAACCATTTGTTTTGTATGAATTTTTATTCTTGACTCAAATGAGGCATGTTTCTTGCTGAAAGGGTAGGTGCTATTGAAATTTTTGCAGGAAGGATATATTAAAGATGATTATTTATGCGAATTTATGTTGCCCGGCCCAGGCGGCCAACGGTCTTGAAAAAAGAATGCGCCAGCGGATGCCGGGCATGGCGGAGTATCTCTACGACCTGGGAGCCCTTGAGAAACGGCTGAAAACCGGGATTTACGACATCGACGTGATGGTCGTTCATGTGGGAGAGACGTCGCCGATTTCCGAACTCCTGGAATATCAGGGAGATCTCAAGGGGCTTAATGTCATTCTGGTGCTCAACGGGGTCACGTCGGACAGACAGATCGCCCAGCTTCTGACACTTTATCCAAGATACATGACCTTTGACGCCAATGATGACACGATTCTCCTGATGTTAGAGAACCGTATGAAAAACAGCCGGACCAGGCTGTCTAAGACCGGGTAAAATCGAGGAGACCGCTCCATGGGGAAAATCATGCTGCACGGCGACTGCCTGGTTCATCGGGCCGCGGAACTCCATCGGCTCTTTGCGCACCTGATGGAGCAGCCCGATGACCGGGTGGAGGTGGACATGTCGGCCACGGGCCGGTGCGACCTTTCGTTTTTTCAACTGGTCTGCTCGGCCGGCCGGAGTTTTGCGCGGCACGGCAAACGCCTGACGCTCTGCGCGTCCCCGCCCGCCTCCGTTCTGGCCCAGATGGAAAGATGCGGCATGACGGCCGCCTGTCTGCAATGCGGCTGTGGCGCGTGCCTTTTTAGCGGGGTGTTTAATGATATAAAGGACGAAGAAAAGGCCCTGCCGGCCGCCCCATGATGGTGGAAAAGGTTTAAACGGAAGGTGAAAACGGCGGAAACGGGAAACGAAAAACCTATGGCAAAAGAATTCAAAGCCGGACAGGCATTTATCGAAGAGGCCAGGGAGGAACTGCTGCCGGAACTGGAAAATTCCCTTCTGGAACTGGGCGAGGCCCCGGAAGACATGGATCTGATCAACCGGGTCTTTCGCGCGCTGCACACCCTCAAAGGGTCCGGCGCCATGTTCGGGTTTGACCGGATTTCGGAACTGGCCCATGAGCTGGAAACCATTTTCGACAATGTCCGCAACGGCTGTTTTACGGTGGATAACCGTCTGGTGGAACTGACCCTGACGGCCAAGGACCGGTTCCAGATGCTGGTGGAAGACCCTTCCCTGGACGGTCCCGAGGCCGTGGCCGACCTGGTGGCCGCCTTTCGTCAGCTCGCTCCGGAAGATGCCACGGCCGGGCAGAAGGTCATCAATGGTGAGGCCGGCCCCCTGGCCTGGTCGCTTTACCACATTCGCTTCAAGCCCCGGCCCGGTATTTTCGTCACCGGCACCAATCCTCTGCTGCTGCTTGACGAACTCCACGAACTGGGCGTGGCCCGCGTGGTGGCCCATGTTGACGGGATTCCGCCGCTGGAAGAAATGGACCCGGAAAGCTGCTACACGTGGTGGGACGTATTGCTGGCCACCGACCGGGGGGCCAACGCCATTCGGGACGTTTTTATTTTTGTGGAGGACGAATGCGATCTGGCCGTCAATCTGGTGGCCGACAATTTACAGCCGGGCCAGGAGGCCGTGGCTTTTGATGGCATGGCTGCCGCGCTGCTGGCTGATGAGACCATCGACATCGACGGCCTGCGGCAATTGTTCGCTGATGCGGTATCGTCCGGTGAATCGCCGGCGGCGGCCGCCTCCGATGAAGGCGCAAAAGGTCCCGCCGCCAGAACCTCCACCGCCAGGGTGCGGTCGCTGGCGGGAACCATATCCAGCATGCGGGTGCAGGCCAGAAAGCTCGATCAGCTGGTCAATCTGGTGGGGGAACTGGTGATCGCCCAGACCCGCCTTTCCCGGCTGGCCGGCGGGCAGGAGGATCCTGCCCTGATGGAAATCGCCGAAGTCATCGAACGTTTGAGCAACGACCTTCGGGACACCACCCTGGATATCCGCATGCTGCCCATTGGTTCGAGCTTTGGCAAGTTCAAGCGGGTGGTGTGGGATCTCTCCTCCCAGAAGGGCAAGGAGGTGGAACTGGTGACCGAGGGCGCGGCCACCGAACTGGACAAGACCGTCATCGAGCGGCTGGATGACCCGCTGGTCCATCTGCTTCGCAACAGCATCGATCACGGCATCGAAACCCCGGACGAACGGGAGCGGGCCGGCAAGCCGAGGCAGGGAAAAATTGTTTTTTCCGCCGAGCATGCCGGCGGCAACGTGATCATCACCATTTCCGATGATGGCCGGGGCATCGACGCGGAAGCGGTCCGGGCCAGGGCCGTAGAAAAAGGGCTGCTCGCCGCCGGCGCCAGCCCCACGGAAAAGGAACTGCTCAACTTTATTTTTGAGCCCGGTTTTTCCACCGCCGACCAGGTCAGCGATCTGTCGGGCCGGGGCGTGGGCATGGACGTGGTCCGTCAGAACATCACGGCCCTGCGGGGAAAAGTTTCCGTGTCCAGCGCCAAGGGAGAGGGCACCCGGATCCGCATGAGCATCCCCCTGACCCTGGCCATTATCGACGGCCTTGAGGTCCGGGTCGATAAAGACCATTTTATAGTTCCCCTGGCCGTGGTGGGTGAGTGCATGGAGAAACCGGAGGGCCGGGAGCGGTTCATCAGCCTGCGGGATCAGCTGGTTCCTTTTCTCAGCCTTCGGCAATGGTTCGGCGTGGAAGGACAGCCGCCGGCCCATGAACAGGTGGTGGTGGCGTCCCTGGAAAAGAAGATGGTGGGCCTGGTGGTGGACGAGGTCATTGGTCTCCAGCAGGCGGTCATCAAGAACCTGGGACATGCCTATAAAGATATTCAGGGCGTATCCGGCGCCACCATTCAGGGGGACGGAAGCATCGCCCTGATTCTGGATGTGGAGCCCCTGATTCACAAGGCGGAGGCGGCAGCATGAGCCCGGACCGGCACGTAAAAGAGCGACAGATGAGCCAGGCAAGCGATTTTCAGGGCAACACGTATCTGACGTTTTTTCTGGACGGAGATCTGTTCGGGCTGAACATTCAGGTGGTGCGGGAGGTGCTGGAATATACGGCCATCACCCGGGTGCCCATGACCGCCGATTTCATGCGGGGCGTGATCAACGTGCGGGGACACGTGGTGCCGGTGATCGACCTGCGTAAAAAGTTCGGCCTGGCCGAAGGCCAGCGGACGGCCGAGACCTGCATTATTATCGTGGAACTGGAGGCTGATGGTGAAACAGCCACCATGGGCGCGCTGGTGGACGGGGTCCGGGAGGTGCTCGATATCCCGCCGGACCGGATCGAGGCCGCGCCCCGGCTGGGCAGCCGGATCGAC
>JBMORB010000373.1:0-7969 GCA_049320925.1 Thermodesulfobacteriota bacterium
GCTGCCCATCAACCCCTCGGGCGGCCTGGAGTCCAAAGGCCACCCCGTGGGCGCCACCGGCGCCGGCCAGATCGCGGAACTGGTGTGGCAGCTGCGGGGCGAGGCTGACGGCAGGCAGGTGAAAGGGGCCCGCATTGCGCTGGCGGAAAACGGGGGCGGCAACATCGGCATCGAAGAGGCGGCCATGGTCATCACCATTCTTCAGGCCGATTTCTGATCCACGGCGCCTGAATAGCGACACATGTACATGAAAAGGCTGGCGGCCGGCAAATGTCCGGGATTCAATGCCATGACTTTTCAATATCAACAAGGAGGGAAACATGTTTGGTTTAAAAAATGCGGGAGACATTGAAAACCTGGCTATCTTCAAGGCCATTAACCTGAAGATCGATGACCCTGAAAAAGTGGCCCTGCGGTTTGTCAACGAGGACGGCAGCGAGGAACCGGTCTCTTACCGGAGCCTGTTCGAGCAGACCAACCGCACGGCTCATGCCCTGCTCAAGGCGGGCATCGGCAAGGGCGACACCTTTACCATGCTCATGAAAAACCACCCGGAATTCATCTACGCGCTGTTCGCGGCTGTTTCCATCGGGGCCGTGGCCGTGCCCATTGATCCACGGTCCAGGGGCCGCAAGCTGGCCTTTCAGATCAAAAACACCAAGTCCAGGGGCATTCTCGTGGCCGACCAGTTCATGGAGAGCCTGGACGAGATTCGGGCCGACATCGCCGACGTGCCGGTGGTGGGAGTGCTCTACAAGCGCCATCACGGCATTCCGGAAAACCGGAATTACCCCTCCCTGAACGGCATTCTGGAAACCGAAAAGACCGACATCCCCGAAAAGGCCCTGGACTTCAACGCCGGGGCCCCGGCCCAGATCATTCACACCTCGGGCACCACCGGCGACCCCAAGGGCGTGGTGCTCAAGGCCGACCGGTTCCTTATTTATTCGTTCATGGCCGACCTGCTGTGGCAGTATCAGCCCGACGATATCCCCTACACCGGGCTTTCCCTGACCCACGGTAACGCCCAGTCCGTGACCCTGATGCCGTCCCTGGCTAAGAAGCTGCCCGCCGTGATCAGCGAGCGGTTTACCAAGAGCAACATCTGGGACATCTGCCGCAGGTACGGCTGCACCACCTTCTCCCTGCTGGGCGGCATGATGGCCGGCATCTACAATGAACCGCCCAAACCAGACGACGCGGACAACCCGGTGCGCAAGGTGATCAGCGCGGGTACGCCCCGGGCCATCTGGGAGTCCTTTGAAAAGCGGTTCAACGTGAAGATCCACGAATGGTACGCGGCGGTGGAAGGCGGCCTGGCCCATAACCCGCCGGGCACCGGGCCCGTCGGCTCCTTCGGCAAGCCGCCCCAGGGCCTGGTGGAAATGAAAATCGTGGACGAAAATGACAACGAGGTCGGGCCCGGCGTCCGGGGGGAACTGATCAGTCGAATGGCCAACGGCCCCACTGAGGTGAACTATTACGGCAAGGAAGAGGCGTCAAAGGAGAAGACCCGGGGCGGGTGGCTGCGCAGCGGCGACATCTGCCATCGGGATGAAAACGGCTTCTTTTATTTCGACTTCCGCAAGGGCGGCGGCCTGCGCCGCCAGGGCGATTTTGTCCAGCCCGACCTGATTGAAAAGATCATCGGCGAGCACGAGTCGGTATCCGAGGTGTGCGTGTACGGCGTGCCGGCGGCATCCGGAGCGCCCGGCGAGAGCGACATCGTGGCGGCCATGGCGCCTTTCCCCGGGAAAACCGTGGATGTGGAGGGCGTGAAGCGGGCCTGCCTGGCCGAGCTGGAGCGCAACGCCGTGCCTACCTACTTCCAGATTGTTGACGAGATACCCAAGACCATTTCCGAAAAGATGCTGTCCAGGGTGCTGGAGGAACAGTTTGATCCCAACGCGCCCAACGTGATTCGGGTATGACAAGGCCGTCACCTTGATTGGGAAAGGACAACCAGCGCGCCGCAAGGCGAAAAAAGGAGAGTGTCATGTTTGAGTCTTTGAAACAGGCCTATCTGCCTGAAATGCGTTTCCCGGTCCGGACCATCGATGCCGAAAAGTGCAGCAAGTGCGGCCGGTGTTTTGAAACCTGTCCCACCTACGGGTACCGGTGGGAAAAGGGCCAGGTGCCCGAACCCATTGGTTATGGCGGGTTCGAGCAGGCGTGCATCAACTGCGGCAACTGCATTGCCGTGTGCCCGTCCGGGGCCATTACCATGACCGGAAGTTTCGTGATCCCGTCCGGCCGGTACAAGGTGATGCTGGAAGGAAAGATGGCGGCCCCCCATCCCCTGGGCAAAGAGGATCAACCCTATGAGACCGTGGAGCCGGAGCTCACCGAGGTTGAGAAAGCCATCTACACCCGCCGCTCCAACCGGCTGTTTAAGGACAAGCCGGTGCCCCGGGAACTGCTGGCCCGGATTCTGGAGGCGGGACGGTTCGCCCCGTCGGCCGGCAACTGCCAGCCATACCGGTTCATCGTGATCACCAACCAGAAGATCATCAAGGAGTTCGAGCGCCGTTCCATGAAGTCCCTGCGGCTGCTCAAAAACCTCTACCTGGCAAAGGACGGCAAACGGTCCGCGATCAAAAACATCGTGTTCAGCGTCATCAGCTGGTTTTCCATCAACAAGCTCGACCCCCGGCCCATGACCGCCATGGAAAAGGCGGACCGGAAAGACAACACCATCTATTTTGACGCGCCGGCGGTGATTCTGGTGCTCAAGGATACGCGGGGCATCAGCAATCCGGACCTGGACGCCGGCATCTGCGCCCAGAACATGGTGCTGGCGGCCCACTCCCTGGGCCTGGGCACCTGCTACATTTCGCTTCCCATGGAGCCCCTGTCCATGCCCCTGATGGCCGGTTTCCGCAAGAAACTGGGCATCGCTCCTCCCTACAAGGCGGTGACCAGCATCGCCGTGGGCTATGCCAAGGGGAAGATCGACGGCCCGGTGAAGCGCGACACGCCGAAGGTGGACTGGATATTCTGATCCGAAGGAAGCCGGATCGCCATCGCGAACAGCCAAACCACTTGACCGGCCACGGGGCCGCACGGCGTGAGGTTGAAAATGGGAATAATCGATTTAAAGGGTAAAACGGTTTTTATCACCGGTGGTGCTTCCGGTATCGGCAGGGAGCTTTCCCGCTGTTTTGCAAAGGAGGGCGCCAGCCTGGTCCTCATGTCCCGAGAGGGGACAAAAGAAGGTCTCATTCTAAAGGAGTGGGCCGAATCGTTGCGGAAAACCTATTCCGTCGAGGTATGGACCGTCGCCTGTGAACTGTCCCGGGCCGAGGGGCCGGAAGATCTCTACAACCAGGTCAAGGCCTGCGCGCCGCGGATCGACGTGCTGGTGAACAACGCCGCTGCCATGGCATTCGGCCTGTTTCATGAACTCTCCCTGGCCGAGCAGGACCAGCTTATCGCCGTCAACGCGCGGGCATATATGGCGCTGATGCGGCTGTTTATCCCCGAGATGGTCCAGCGGGGCCAGGGGCATGTGTTCAATGTCTGTTCCGCATCGGCCTTTGTGCCCACTCCCCGTCACGCGGTTTACGGCGCCACCAAGGCCTTTGTTCAGTCCTTGAGCGAGGCGGTGAATGAAGAGCTCAAAGGTACCGGAGTGAAGGTTTTCACCTTAAACCCCGGGTACACCGACACCCCGCTGCTCCAGGGCGGCGGCTTTCCCAAAAAGCTTCGGTTTTACAGCTTTGCCGGCAAGGCCAGCCCGGCCGTCATCGCCGAAAAGGGGGTGCGGGCGTTTACCAGGGGAAAGCGGGTCTACGTGCCTGAGCCTCACCTCCGGTTTCTTTTTTTGTTCATGAACCGGTTTACCCCCAAGCGCTTCATCAACGCCATTTCAGAGTGGATGGTGAAAGGCATCTGACCCGGTTTTTGATGAAATATGCGGGCAGGTATCCTGTTTTGCCAAAGCCGTGCCGTATCCTGAAGAAGCCCTGAGACAAGGAGGAAACGTCCATGAATTCCCGTTCCCCGCAAGCGCAGGTACCGTTTCCCGTTGAGGAGAAAAACCCCCGGCTCAGCCACCTGCTGCGGTCCCTGTCCGCCATGGGCCGAATGAAGATCAAGCTGTGGGAGGATGCCGTCTTTGTTTTTGCCACGCTGCCGGTCGATCCGGACGCGGCAAGAAAGATCCTGCCCCGGTTCATGTGGCTGACTTCACCGTGTCAGGCCACCCTGTTTATCGCGAATTATCCCAAAACCGCCTTTACCGTGGCCTACAACGAGGCGGCCCTGCTGCTCCATGTGGCAACCCCTCTGGGCCGGGGCGTCCATTGCCCATGGATGGTGGTGGATGACGACACGGCCATGATCTATGGCCGGGAAGTGCTGGGCTATCCCAAAAAACTGGCAGACATTCCGTTTGCCGATGACGGTGCGAAAATCACGGCCGGCGTCACCCGGCGCAACACCAGGGTGGTGGCCCTCGAAGCAACACGCATTGTCGAAGAGCCTGACCCCGGCCCGGTGATGGGGGTGAAAACCTTTAACATCGGCGGCATGGGGCAGTGGTTCTCCTTCAACCCGGTCTGGATGTTCACCCCCCGCGAAGCGGTTCATGAAGCCTTTACGGCCACGGCCGACGTGATGCTGAACGATTCGGATCATGATCCCATTGCCCGCCTCATCGCTCCCCATGCCGGACCGGTTCCGGCCCGCGTGGCCCGAATCGATATTTTCGGGGCCCGGACCCTGATCCCGGTCTGGCTCACCGGGCTGCGGGTATTTCGCAATACCTTTAATTTGCGTTACCGGTAATCCTGATATTTCTGGTATGGTGGTCTGGCGTATTTTTTGCACCGCAAAAGCGCAAATAACGCAAAGGTTGATTTTTCACTTCTTTCTCTGCGTCTTTGCGGTAAATTTTTAAAAAATCCCTGAAGCAAGGATATGAAAAGATGGCTTCGCATATTCCCGTGATTGTCGGGGCCGGCCAGGTGACCCGCCGGCAGGTGGCCCCGGTTGAAACCGGATCCCCGGTGGATCTGATGGCGCAATCGGTGCGGACCGCTGCCGAAGACGCAGGCCTCACGGCCCAGGCCCTGGCAAAAACCGACCTGCTGATCACCACGTCGCTTTTCTCCGACGACGGCATTGTCAACGTGGCCGGATGCGTGGCCGACCGGATCGGCCTGGCCGATGCCCGGTGCAGAGTGTCCGGGTTCGGCGGCACCGTGCCCCATTCCATGCTGCGTCATGCCATGGAGGAAATTGCCCACGGAAGGGCAGAGATGGTCGTTCTCACCGGGGCCGAGGCCCAGCACAGCCGGCAGCAGGCGGTGCGGGAGAAAACCTTTTTCGGATGGGGCCTGTCGTCGGAACGGGCCTGCCTGCCGCCCCTTTACCCGGTGGGACCGGCGGACGGGGCCTGCGAGACCGAGCACATTCACGGCCTTTCCATTCCCTCGTATGTTTATCCCATGTTCGAAAACGCCCTTCGAAAGCGCTATGGTCATACCATTGCGGACCATGCTCAGGTCATGGGCGAACTGATGCGCCGTTTTTCCCAGGTGGCGGCCGGCAATCCTTTTGCCTGGTTCCAGGAGCCGTTTTCAGCAAAAGAGATTACCACGGTGTCGGACGACAACCGTTACATCGCCTTTCCGTACACCAAGCGGATGAACGCCATGCTGTTCGTGGACCAGGCCGCGGCCCTGATTGTCACGTCTGATGCAAACGCCGACCGCGTGGGCATAGACAAATCAAAGCGGGTTTACGTGCACGGGTACGCGGAAGCACATGACCACTGGCACGTGCTGGAGCGCGAGGGCTACGGCGTTTCCCCGGCCATCGACATCGTGGGCCGGGCCGCCCTGGCCCAGGCCAGAACGACCATCGACCGGATCGGCTTTTTTGACCTTTACAGCTGTTTCCCGGTGGCGGTCCAGGCCACCCGGGACATGCTGGGCATTGCCAGAGACGATCCCCGGCCCCTGACCGTGACCGGCGGCCTGCCTTACTTCGGCGGGCCGGGCAACAACTATGTCATGCACGCCATGGCCCAGATGGCCGATGTGCTGCGGAGCCATCCCGGCAACACAGGCCTTGTGACCGGCAACTCGTTTTACATGACCAAACACTCGGCGGCTGTCTGCTCAACCAACCCTCCGGCAGACAACGCCGCCATGACAGCCGACATTCACGAATGCCAGCAGGCGGTGGACCGGCGGCCCAGGCACCCCTTTGACCCGACTCCTTCGGGAAAGGCGTTCGTGGAAACCTGTACCGTGGTGTATGACCGGCACAACGCGCCGGCCAAGGGGATTGTGATCGGAAAAACGGAAAACGGAAAACGGTTTGCCGCCTATACCCCGCCGGCCCCGGACCTGCTTGCCGCCATGACGGCAGAAGATTTCTGGGGGGTTTCGGGCAGGGTGGTCTCCACGGACAAGGTCAACATCTTCACGCCGGAGTGACGGGGATGACCGTACAAGGCACCGGCTGGCAGGACGATCTTAGCGGCCATCCATTTAACATGGAGGACACCATGTGGTGTTTCCAATCCAGAAATGAGAATTTTTTCGCAAGATCAAGGAAAACAAGGGCTGACTGAAGGCGTACTGTTGTACGCCGCACAAGGAAGCCCGCAGTTTGACGCAGAGATTGCGGAAAAAGGCCATTTATGGATGGAAACTATCTTAACATTTTTCCCATATATGATGCGGCTGCCTTGATGATGCCGCCGTTCAATATGCCGGTGACCAACAGGTTTACCGGGACCAGCGGGGTTTCCCACTGGATCGTCTGGCGCCTTGCTTCCACCCAGTGCCGCATGCGTTTTCGCCAGCTCTCCCTTTTTATTTTTTCAGCCGTCATTCTGAAGGAGGCGGTGATGGTGTAGGGCTGCCGGATATTATTGAAAACCAGCCTGGACCGCAGCTTTTCAAACAATATCATCACCTGCAGGGCCTTGCTTTGCAGGCGCGCCGGCAGGGACAGCTTGCCGAAAAACGCCTCATATTGTTCGCGCACTTCACCGGCCAGTTTCCGGGCATGTTCATTGGGCGCGTGCCTGTACAGAACATTCAATAACGGGTACATGAATCTGGCCCTGGCGACCTTTTCCTCGTGCCGCAGTTTCATAAAACCCGTTTTATGACCGCGCGTGGCCGTCACGCCGCGAATGGCGGTATCAATGATTCTCAGCAACGAAGGGCCGTTGAGCTGATAATCCTGAACAAACGCGTTTTTCAGATACGTGGCCGACTCCTCGCCGGAAAAATGGGGATGGGTGAACCATATTTGATGCTGGCCATGCCACTCCTCGTAGGGGATATCCTGTCTTAACCGGCCCTGTTTTTCATAATCCTTGTACAGCGCGGTGCCCGGCAGCGGTCCCAGCTGCATGAACTGGACCAGATCGGCGTTCAGGCCGGTGATGAAATTGATATCGTCATGAATGGTTTCCTTGTCATGGTGCTCAAGGAAAAGAATTCCCGAGGCAAGCACGGAGATACCGTGATCCCGAAGCTCTTTTACCAGGGCTTTAAAGTCAACCCCCTTGTTTTTTTCATACACCTCTTTCTGCGATTCCGCGCCCATCCATATAAAATTGACCCCCAGCCGGAGAAGAAAATCGATCCCCATCCGGGTAACCGTTTCAGCCGATGAAAAAATGTTGAATGTATAATTTTTGCCGTTTTTTTCCAGTTCGCAAATGAGCTCCCGGGCACGGTCTTCTGATTTGAGAAAATTCTCGTCCATGACAAAAAAATCGGTAATGCCCAGCTCTTTTTCCATTCGGGCGCAGACGTCATATATCTCCCGGCCGGTTTTAAAAAACGGCGTGTAAACCTTCTGGAAATAGTGCGTCGTGCAGCAGAACCGGCATCCATTGGAACACCCCACGCCCGTCATGATAACCCCTGAATCCCGGGGCAGGGGAACACCCACTATGTGTTTGTTAAACGACGAATAGATCATCGGGTGAACCACAGGC
>JBMORB010000374.1:0-7943 GCA_049320925.1 Thermodesulfobacteriota bacterium
CAAATCGAGATCGCTATCGGTATCGGTATCGCAATCGAATTGTATATATGGCAGTCCTCCTGAAAAACCATCTCTCTTTTTTCCCGTGCGCTTTTCTTGCGGCCAGGAAAAGTACTCAAAGAAGCGCGCCCGGCGGCCTGGCCTTCGGCTTCCCTCGCGTGGCTGGCTTTTGCCCCCTGAACTACCGGGTGTAGACGAAATAACGCATACCCTGGCGCAGGGCAAAGGCGCCGTGCAGGTACAGGGCGCCCAGCCAGAAGGGCACGTGGTAGACCTCGGGCTGGCGGTAGCTGACCAGGCCCAGGGCCGAGAGGAAGCCTTCGGCAAACATGCCGGCCACGGCCAGGATAAGAGCCAGAATCAGGAGGAACGCCTTTTCATAGGTAAAGGCCAGCCGCAGGGCAAAGGCGCCGTAAAAGACGGCCGACAGCAGGGCCGGTTCCCGGTTGCCGAACCCGCTGAGCAGGTAGACCAGGGCAAAGCTCACCATGGTCTCCACGCAGGGCCCAAAAGCGTCCGGCAAAGTTGACTGCCGGCGGGAAATGGCCCCGGGCAGCAGCGGTGTGATCCACAGATAACCCACGGCCATGGTCATGAACGCGATGAAAAAGCCGGGCAGCACCCATAAGGCCTGGCCGAACAGCCAGGGTTCCGGATACGCCAGGGTTTGCGTATGCACATGGATGGCGTCGCAGAAGGTGGCTGTGACGGCCCCCAGCAGGGCCAGTGGCAGCATGGCGGCATAGAGATTTTTTGTGCCGGACATGAGTATCCTTTTCTTTTTTTTAATCCAACTCGCTATCGAAATCGGTATCGGTATCGAAAAAACGATCCCGTAAATAAAAGGGATCACGGGCGGTCCGTACCTTCCTTCATCATTCAGCGTTCCCTGTTCGATATTCGATATTTCAACCTTCTCCTGACTCAAAGGATGAAAATCAACCCTCCGATGACTGGGTGAACCGTTTCAATTTTTTTGGAAGGTCGTCGAACAGCGTGTAGAGCACC
The DNA here is from genome assembly GCA_049320925.1 of Thermodesulfobacteriota bacterium. Taxonomy (GTDB): domain Bacteria; phylum Desulfobacterota; class Desulfobacteria; order Desulfobacterales; family Desulfosudaceae; genus Desulfosudis. Next base: position 1,009 of record JBMORB010000374.1, read on the forward strand.
GGCACCACCACCAGGGTCAGAAAAGTGGCCATTGTCAGACCGAAGATCACCACGATGGCCATGGAACGCCAGTACTGTGACGATTCGCTGACCAGCGAGATATTGAAATCGGTGAAATTAATGGAGACGCCCGTCACCATGGGAATCAGTCCCAGGATGGTGGTGACGGCGGTCAGCATCACCGGCCGCAGCCTTGTGGCGCCGCCGGCGATTACCGCATCATACAGGGCCATCCCCCCGGCCCGCAGCCTGTTGGTGTAATCGATCAGCACAATGGCGTTGTTCACCACCACCCCGGCCAGGGAGATAATGCCCACGCCGGTCATGATGATGGAAAAGGGCGCGTTGATCAGGGTCAGTCCCAGGAAAGCCCCGCCCAGGGAAAGCAGCACCGACGTCATGATGATAAAGGGCTGCATCACCGAGTTGAACTGGGTCACCAGGATCAGAAAGATCAGGAGAACGGCCACGACAAAAGCCCTGGACAAAAATGCTCCAGCCTCCTCCTGCTCTTCGCTTTCCCCGGTAAAGGTGACCTGGTAGCCCGGAGGCAGGGCGAATCCGGACAACAGCTTTTCCGCCTGCATGCGCAACACGCTGCCCGGCACCTGGGTTTCATCCACGTTGGCCTTGACCGTGATCACCCGCCTGTGATCGATGCGGGTTATATCGCCGATGGTGCCGGTGTTTCGAATGTCAGCCAGGGTGGTCAGGGGCACCAGTTCGCCGTTGGGCGCGGGGATCAGCAGTTTTCGCAGCACGTCGGTGGTCTGGCGGTCTTTCTCCGGCAGGCGGACACTGATGTCATAATCATCGCCCCCCTCCCGGTAGGTGGATACATCAACGCCGTTGTAGGCGGTCTTCAGGGCATAACCGATGGTGCCGGTGGAGAGGCCGAACTCCGACGCCTTCTGCCGGTCTATGACGATCTCGATGGAGGGGATCGACTCCACGTAATCGTCCCGCACGTCCTGGATGTGGGGAAGCTGGGAGATGGCCTCCCGGATTTTCTGGGCCAGCATGCCCAGGATCCGGTAATCGGTCCCCGATATTTCAATATTGACAGGCGCGCCGGTGGGCGGTCCCTGGTCTTCCTCCTTGATGGATATGCGGGCGCCGGGAATGCCGCGGATGCGTTCCCGGATTTCCTGAATTTCATCAAAGGTGGGGTGGAGGCGGTCCTCCAGATCAATGAACTGAACGCCCAGGTGGCTGGCGCTGGTCTGGGAAAAAATGCTGGTGCTGGCCTTCAGCGCGCTGGTGGCATACACGTGTTCGATGTTGGCAAGGTCGCTGGGGCCTTCGAATACGTTACCCTTCCTTGTTTTATGAGGCTTGGGCGTGTACGCGGCCTCGTACAGGTCCAGCGGAATATGGTCGGCGGCTTCCGGGTGGCCGGCCAGTACGCCGGACACGGCGATCTCCACCCGGCGGACAACCTTGTCGATATAATCGATGTCGGCTCCCTCCGGCGGGTCCACGTTGATGTAGATGTTGTTGGGCTGAATGGAGGGGAAAAACTCCACCGGCCGGTCCACGCCCACCACGATCAGCCACAGCAGGATGCAGCCGACCATCACGCCAAAGGAACCGAACAGCACCTTGCCGGGGTTTCCCAGCACTTCCCTCATCATGCGGTCGTAAAATGTCAGAATGCGCCCTTTGATCTCGACGGGTTTTTCCCCGCCCTTGCGTATTTCGTCGGCCGTCATGCTTCGGCCGGGCGCGGTGTTCCCGGCTTTCAGTTTCATGTAATAAGTGGCCAGGGCCGGATTGATGACCATGGCGACAAAAAGGCTGGAGGAAAGGGTGACCACCAGGGTGATGGGCAGGTACTTCATGAACTCGCCCATGATGCCGGGCCAGAAGATCATGGGGAAAAAGGCGGCCACTGTGGTCAGGGTGGAGCCGATGACCGGGTAGGCCACCTCCGATGTGGCGGCCATGGCCGCCTGAAGCCGGGGCACGCCCTGTTCCATGTAGCGGTAGATGTTTTCCACGATCACGATGGCGTTGTCCACCAGCATGCCCAGGGCCAGGGTCAGGGAAAACAGCACCACCATGTTCAACGTGACGCCCAGGGCATAGAGTACGATAAAGGAAAGCAGCATGGAAAAGGGAATGGCCAGGCCCACCAGCACGGCGTTGCGGAGCCCCAGGGAAAACAGCAGTACCACGACCACCAGCAGCAGGCCGGACAGGATGTTGTTTTCCAGGTCCTTCACCATGCTGTGAATGTCCTTGGCCTGGTCCATGAGCTTGGTCACGGTGATGCCCGGCGGCCACTGGGCCCGTCTTTCGGCGATCAGGGCGTCCACCGCCTCGGCAATGGCGATGATGTTTTCGCCGGCCCGCTTCTTGACGGAAATATTGACGGCGTTGTGGCCGTCCAGCCGGGAACGGCTGGTTTCGTCCTTGAAGTCGTCCACCACCACGGCCACATCCTTTAAATAGATGGGCCGCCCCTGGTGGGTGGCCACCACCAGCCCGTATACTTCCTCCGGCGTTTCAAACTCGCCGGGTACGCGCACCTGGAAACGCCCCTGGCCCAGGGTCACCGTGCCGCCGGTGGTGTTCTGGTTTTCACCGGGCACCACGGTCTGGAACGCGGTGATGGGAATGCGGTAGTAGGCCAGCTTGTCCGGGTCCACCTCAATACGGATTTCCCGCTCCCGGGTGCCGGTGACATCGGCCTCCAGAACGCCGGAGATGGCTTCGATCTCGTCTTCCAGGTCGTCGGCGATCTTTTTTAAGGTCTTCATGTTGTAAGGCCCGGCAAACGAATAGACCACGATGGGTACGTCGGAGAAATTGACTTCGTACACCGCCGGGTCGTTCTCCAGGTCCGTGGGCAGTTCCGGCGCCGCCTCGTCCACCTTGTTTTTCACCTTCTGCAGGACGTCGTCGATATTGGTGCCGGGAATAAATTCGATGTCGATGTAGGAGATGCCTTCGGAGCTGACCGACACGATCTTCTTGACGTCATCCAGGTTTTTGAGTTTGTTCTCGATGGGGATGGTGATGGACGTCTCGATATCCTGGGAGGCCACGCCCCGGTAGGTGGTGGAGACAAAAACGTGGGGAATTTCAATGTCCGGCGCGCTTTCCCGGGGAAGGGCAAGGTAACAATACGTGCCGGTGACAAAAATGATGAACGCCAGCACCATCACACTGACGCGGTTTTTTATGGCGGTATCGGATATAATCATTGCATTACCAAAGCCGGGTCGGTGACGGTCCGGGTGACGGTGACTTTCTGGCCGTCGGCCACCTGTTTCTGGCCCACGACAATCACCTGTTCGCCGAATTCAAGGCCGGACGTGATCTGAACGTTGAACCCTTCCACAATGCCCAGGCCGACCTCCCGAAGGTGGGCCACCCCGTCCTTTTCCACCATCACGGTGTTCACGGCGTTGGAGGTGACGACATATAAGGGAAGCACCACGGCGTTTTCCACGGTCTGCTTGACCACGTCCACCCGGGCGAACATGTCCGGCAGGATCTGGGCGTCGGCATTGTCCAGCAGGATCTCAAGATCGTAAAGCCGGGCCATGGGGTCGGCGGTTCTGGACAGGAAATGTTTTTTCCCGGTCACGGTCCTGCCGTCCAGCGCCCCGATGGTTACGGAAAACTCGGTCAGGCCGCGCACGGCCGACACGTCGGATTCGGGGATTCCCACGGTCACCTTTACCGGGTCGATCTGAAGGATTTCGGCCACCTCCTGGCCCGGGTTGATGACCTGTCCCACGTCGATAAAGACCCGGTTGATGATGCCGGAGATCGGGGCACGAATGACGCACCGGTCCAGGTCCAGGGCCGCGGTTTGGGTGGCGGCCCGATAGTTTTCAACTGCCGCGTTGGCCGCGTCCAGGTCGGACTTGCTGGCCAGCTGCTCATTGTAAAGCTCGGTGAGCCGCTGCTGCGTGGCCAGGGCCGATTCCAAGGACGCGTTGGCCGCGTCGTAGGCGTTTTTGTATTTGCGGGAATCGATGACCGCCAGTCTTTCGTTCTTTTTCACCACGGCGCCTTCCCGGGCGTTTTTTTCAAAAACTTCGCCGGCCACCTGGGAAACCACGTCAAGCCGGACCCAGGCGTCGATGGTGCCGGGCAGGTTGATGCGGTCGGTAATGTTCCGGGGAGCCACCGTGTAGGTAACCACGTTGACCGTGGCCTGTTCCTGACCCAGTTCGGCCCGCCGCCGGGCTTCCACGTTCGCTTTCCGGATCATGAAAACAAGGATCAGCAGCAGAATGACCAGCGCGGGAACGCCGTAGGCCAGAAAGGCCCGCAAGAGTTTTTTACCGAAAGGTCTTTCCGGCGGTGCAGGGGTGTAGGGCATGTTCATGTGTTGTTCAAAACTCCCATGACGGTTTCCAGAAACGCGCCGGTTGCCTTTTCCAGACGAAGAGAGGCGACGGCGCATTCATATTCGGCCGCGGCCAGTTCCTTGGCGGCCTGTGTGAAAAGGGTGTTGGCGTCGATCTTGTCGATACTGGTGGCCAGTCCATAATCGAATTGTTTGGAGACCGCGACAAAGTTTTCCCTGGCAAAGGCCAGTTTGTCGCAAAGGGCCTCACGCCGCTGCAGCCGGGAGGAAAGGTCGCGCCAGGCCTGTTCCACCTCCACGCGGATATCTTTTTCAAGGCCTTCACGGGCCAGCCGGGCCTTTTCCAGTTCAGCCACGGCCGTGCCCTTGTTGGCCTTGCGCAGTCCGCCGTCAAAAATCGGCACATTCACCGACACGCCGCCGTGAACGCTCTCCTCTTCCGGCCGGAAGGACTTCGGGTCCACTTCGGTGTAGGTGTATCCTCCTTCCAGGGAGACGGTGGGCCAGTAGGCGCTCTTTTCCAGTTTGATCTGGGAAAGGGCCATTTTTTCAGCCACTTTGCGGGCCTTTAAATCGGGTCTGAGTGACAGCGCCCGGCCCTGAAGATCGGCCAGGCTTTCTTTCGAAAGGGGAGAGATGTCCACGGCCGCGGGCGGCACAATGGCAAAGGCCGTTTCAAGACCTGCCAGACGACTCAGGGAAGACTCGGCCAGGTGGCGGGCATTTTGCGCGTCGGTCAGGTCGGCCCGGGCACTGGAAAGTTCGGCGTCGGTCCGGTAGACGTCGGGCCGGGTCACCTCGCCCAGCCGCAGCCGGGACTCCACCGCGGCCCGGTGCGTTTCCAGCCGTTCAAGATTTTCCCGGGCCGCCTTTTCCATTTCAGCGGCCTTGAGCGCGTCATAATAAGTGGCCGCCACCGCCAGCAGGTAGCTTTCTTTGGCTTCTCGCAGTTGATGTTCTTTACCCTCGATGTTGTCCGCGGCAATACCGAAGGCCAGAAGCTCCCGTCCGTTCAAGGTAAAGGTGTAGGTCAGCAGGCCGCCCCAGGCGTTGGACCATTGGGGCTGTACGGCGTTGGACTCGGTGTACCGGGTGTAGCTGTCAAAGGCCGAGATCCTTGGCAGCAGGGCGGAAAAGGCAGCGTTTTTGTAATTCCGGGCAATGCCCAGGTCGGCTTCGGCGATCTTGATTGTTTCGGCCCGCTCCAGGGCCAGCCGGTACAGACCGGGCAGATCGTATGCCGCGAACGACGGTTGTGTCTCTTCCGCGCCGGCGCTCAGGACCATGCAGGCCATGCAAAAGAAGACAATGATAAATCTCATACTCATCTTGCTCGTGCTCTTGCTCGTGATCGATCCGAAGCCCGATTCCGGTTGATCCGTGTGTCTGTCCGACATTAATTCTCCGCCATCATGCCGCTGATAATGAGGTCCATGAAAGCTCTGGCGGTTTTTTCAATTTTGAAATCCGGATCAAACCAGGCCTGGACCCCCAGGCCGTCCCATGAGCCTACCACGGCCGCGGCAACAGCAGCGGGGGGGATGTCCTTTTTAAATATTCCATCGTCCACGCCTTGCTGGATGATGTCTCCCACGATCCGGCGGAATCTCCTGTAGATGTCCCTTAATTCCTGTCCCATCCGGGTTCGCATCTCCGGCGACGCAGATACCGTCGCGGCCCAGAACTCCATGCTTAACGTGTAAAGATGCCTGTGCCGTGCGATCCAGGACGCAATGGCCCGGCTCAGAGCCACCAGTCTGCCTGCCGCGTCCCTGCCCGCCGCTTTTGCCAGGGCGGTCTCTGCCGTGCTGCTGCTTTCCTGGATCACGTGTTCGAACACCGCAAAAAACAGGTCGTCCTTGCTTTTAAAATATTCATACACCGTGCCCTTGCCGATATCCGCGGCTACGGCCACCTCGGCCACCAGGGCCTTGGCGTAACCCTTTTCCGCAAACACCCGGGCCGCCGCCTGAATGATCAGCTCTTTTCGTTCTGTTCGACTGGGACGCTTCATTTTAACGGATCACCTTTGCCTGGTGAGGGCTGTTTCCCCGATGCAGGGGGTATTTACCGACCGACCGGCCGGTCAGTTTTTGCACTATACAGGTTCAACGGTGATGTGTCAAAAGCTTTTTGCAGGCGGTTGCCTCGGAAATTATGCGAGCTGACTGGACTGAAAAGACCCAAAATACGGCTTGCGATTTTATGGGTGCAGGCTGATAACCAGCGTCATTATATAAACTTTTTCCTGTCCGCCAGAAAATCCCTGTACAGCCGGTAATGCCCGGTCTCTTCGTAGGGGATAATCTGCACCGGCGCCTGATCAAAGCTGTAAATGACGGCGCCGTCACAGGCCAGCAATATGGGTGAGTGGGTCGCCATGATAAACTGGGCATGCCCGGCCCGGCTGTTCTCCCCGATGATTTTCAAAAGTTCAAGCTGGCTCTTCGGAGACAGGGCGGTTTCGGGCTCATCCAGAAGATAGAGGCCCTTTACCTTGTACAGCGCCCGGAAGTACGACATCATGGACTGGCCGTGCGATTGCGTCAACAGGGATTTGCCGCCAAAGTATTTCAGCTGGCCCGGGTCCGCGGCCGCCCACGCGTCC
>JBMORB010000375.1:0-7932 GCA_049320925.1 Thermodesulfobacteriota bacterium
ACAGAAATCAAGTAAATTTTTTGTCCATATCCTTCCCTTCGAGGTAAAACAGGCGTTGCGGATATCCGTTAGTTTCCAGCCACAAATGGCCTTTTTCCGCAATCTCTGCGTCAAACTGCAGACACATGGTATCATCCATGTAAAATGGATGGACACTTGCCAATAAAAATGCCGGATCGGGCAACCGCCCGAACCGGCATTTTGTGTTTTAAAACGAACCTGAAAGATTATATCCCTTGCTTGTCAGACCTTTTCCACCAGCAGGGCAGCGCCGTTGCCGAAAGCGCCGCACAGGGAGGCCAGTCCGTATTTCGCATTCGGGACTTCGGTCTTCATCACGTTGAGCAGGGTGACGATGATGCGCGCGCCCGACTCTCCCAGGGGATGGCCCAGGGCGATGGCGCCGCCCCACATGTTGACCTTGTCAAAGGGGGCGTTGTCCTTGTCCAGCTTGAGCTCGCGAATGCAGGCCAGGGCCTGGCTGGCAAACGCCTCGTTGAGTTCGATAGCGCCAATGTCTTTGGGGCTCAGACCGGTGCGGGCGAACAGCTTCTTTACGGCCGGAACCGGCGCCATGCCCATCAGGGTGGGATCACATCCGCCCAGCACGCCGTAACTGTATTTATAGGTATAGGAAAGGCCCAGCTCATCGGCCTTTTTCCGGCTCATCATCAGCATGCAACAGGCGCCCTGGGTCAGGGGCGAGGAGGTGGCCGCGGTCACGTTGCCGCCCGGTTTGAAGGGCGACTGCATGGTCGCCATCTTTGCCGGATCGACCTTGTCGCGGATCCACTGGTCTTTGTCCACCAGGAACTCCTGGCCGGCATCGTCCACGCCCATGACCGGGATGATTTCATTCTTGAATTTTCCGGCATCGCGGGCCGCGGCGGCCTTCTTGTTGGACCAGATAGCCATGTTATCCATGTCCGTCCGCGCGATCTTGTAAACCTCGGCCACCTTTTCAGCGGTGGATCCCATGGGGAACTCGGCCAGGTTGTAACGGCCGAAGAGCCGGGGCGGAAAGTCCATGTTGGCGGCCATGGGGACCTTTTCCATGTCTTCCACGCCGGCGGCGATCATGATGTCGGCTTCGCCGGTCATGATGGCGCGGGCCGCGTGCATGGTGGCGGACATGCCCGACGGGCACTGGTTGGTGATGGTGTTGCTGGGAACGCTTTCCGGATAACCGCCGGCCAGCCAGGCCAGACGACCGATATCGTTCTGCATGCCCGAAATGTTGGCGCAGCCCACAAAGAGGGCGTCCACATCCTCGGGTTTGATTTTCGGGTTTCTGGCGAACAGGCCGTCATAAACGGCTGTCAGCAGTTCATCGGGTCTTTTTTTTCTAAACCAGCCTTTTTCCGCGTGGGCTCTGCCGTTGGGGGTTCTTACGCCGTCAATAAATACGCACTCTTGCATGACAACACTCTCCTTCACGTCTTGGATTATTTGGTTAAACTTCCTGAAAACTCCTGTTCCGCCTGTTTGCGGATCTCTTTTTTATTTAATTTCTGCACCTCGGTCAGGGGCATGGCATCGACGATTTTCACGGCCCTGGGAACGGCGTATTTGGCCACCCGTTCCTTCAGATAGGCGATGATCTCATCGGGCGTCAGTTTACCCTTGTAGGCCTCGGTGGGCTGCACATAGGCCACCACCCGTTCGCTGCCGGCCCGCTCCGGGTCCGGAATGCCCACGGTGGCGCCCAGTTCCACGCCGGGATGGCCGCACAGGATATCGTCGATCTCCCGTGTATAGACCTTGTATCCGGACACGTTGACCATGTCCTTGGTGCGGTCCACGATATAAAAATAACCGTCCTTGTCCACCGTCACCACATCGCCGGTATGGATATAGCCGTCCTTGTCCATGCCGCTGCCCGCTTCCGGCCAGTAGCCCAGCATGCGCTGGGGCCCTTTCAGGCACATCTCGCCGCGCTTGCCGGCGATGATATCATCGACGGAAAGCACCGCGCCGGTATCCGTGTCCACCAGCATCACCTCGGTATCGGGAAAGGGAATGCCCACGGCGCCGCGTTTTTCCGGAATCGTTTTGCCCGCGGCCTTTTTCCTGGCCGAGTGCTGAACCGTGAACGCGATGAATTTTCCGGCGATATATCCCAGGTTCTTGCTGCCCAGCATGCGGGCGCCGAGGTTGGCCACCGGCACCACGCCGGGCAACCCCAGCATAAAGCTGTTGATGCGCTGGGGAACCCTTCCGCCGGCCAGCCGCAGCAGAAAAGAGGTGTTCAAATGTGTGTTGGGCGACATCTCGGAAAGGCCGTAACCTTCCATGATGGCGCCGCTGGACTTCTTTTCAAACTGCTCCTGGGTGCTGGGCGGCAACGGCGCCGAACCGGATATGCCCAGCATGCCCACGCCGGCCAGTTCCTCCTTGGCGATGTTCAAAAACTGCGTGGGCACGCCCATCTGCATGAGGGGGCGGTATTTCTTGATCATTTCCACCATGGCCTTGGTGTCCCGGGCGTCGGTGATCAGGATCTGGTCCGCGCCCAGCATGGTCATGACGTGCATGATCATGTGGCCGTACGAATGAAACATGGGAAGGCCCAGCAGCACGGAAATGGCGCCCTGCATTATTTTGCTGGCCGCGCCCTGGGCCCAGGTGGACTGCATGCTGTTGGCGTAGACGTTGCGATGGGTCAGCATGCAGCCCTTGGGAAGCCCGGTGGTGCCGCCGGTAAACAGCAGCAGTTCCAGGTCTTTTTCAACGTCAAAGGTCACCCTGGGCGGATTGGGCGGCGTTTTGGCGATCAGGTCGCTCATCCATACCGCGTTGGGGATGTTCAGGGCCTTGTGGCTTGCCGGAGGGTTTAAAGAGTAGTCGTCCAGGTTGGACACGATCAGGTGCTTTATTCCGGTCCGCTTCATGACCTCCACGGCCAGGTCGATATACTCGTCCAGGCAGATGAGGGCCTTGGGCGTTCCCTTGGAAAACTTGTGCTCCAGCGTGCTGGGCGGCTCAAGGGAGCTGCTGGGAATCTGAACGAGCCCGGCCTTGGCAATCGCGTAATCCGAGATGACAAACTGAATGCATGTCGGAAAGATGGTCGCGACCCGGTCCCCTTTGACCAACCCCATGGCCGCAAGGGCCGCGGCCAAACGGTCCGCGTGGTCCTTGACTTCAGGATAGGTCATCTTGAAGTTGTTCTGAATGAGCCCCGTCTTTTTAAACCTGGCGGCGGTGTCATCCAGAATGTCCCCCACGGACTTGTTCGGGTAAGGTTTCAGGGACTGTGGAATGCCAAAGACCTTGTACTCTTTAAACCACGGCATCTGTGCGCTCAAGGATATACCTCCCCTCTGGTGTAGTAAGTTTGAATCATTCGGTTACGCCTTACGTCTGTCTGTATTTCAATTTTTTGTCGCACTACTATATGGGATAAGAAAACAACCGTCTACTTTTTTCTGCTAGGTGAACAGGGGCTGAGTCTGCATGGCAAAGGCCATATCCCCTTCAATCTGCATGCCGCCGGACATGAACAGATTGACCGGGTTGGTCTCCTTTTTCACCAGGGCGATGGAGTCCGACGTCTTCATCTTGAAGGTCGCGGTGGGGGTTTCGGCGCCGTTGAACACGGTCTTGATGGACACGGTGCTGCCGTCGGTGTTGGCCAGTTTGGCCACGAAGCTTCCCTTGAGATTCTGAAGCGTGTTGTACTTTCTCTTGTTCAGGTCGCTCTGAATGCCCAGCAGCATGTCAAGGCTGTTGGTTTCGATCATTTTCTGCATGTCGTCCTTGGTGATGCTGATTCTGACCATGGGGCCGGCCAGATCGCCTTCCTTGACGTCAAAATCGGTGCCGTTTTTCACCACGTAGGAAAACTTGTCGCCGGAAACCTCGACCACCATGGAGAACGTGGTTCCGCCCAGTTCAGCCACGGCGCCGCTTTTGGCGATCATATCCTTGGCCATGTTGGGGGAAAAGTCCAGCAGAAGTTCTTTAATGCCTATACCCTTGGGAATATCCATAATCTTTCTCCTTTATTGAAAACCGTTATTTGTTTCAAAAAGTTAAACATCATTAATATTCATCCCATATAGTGCCTGTCAACAAAAATGTTGATTCAAACTTGTCCCACGTCCGGCGGGGAGGTGGGTTTTTTCATGATAGTTTTTTTTCGATAGGGCCTCCTTTCGTTTCAGCGATGCCGGCACTCCGCTTCTGCGAAGCGCCTTCACTCCTGTTGTCAAAAGACGTTTTCAGATGGATCTGCTTGACAACGGTTCTGTTTTCCCGTAAAGAAACTGACATGTCAGTTTTATTATTAACCGGCAGGCGTGTCAACAAGAAAAAGCGCGGGTTGTTTTTTTGTAAAAGCGGGTATAGGGTTGCCGGGAAAAATGGCAACAGGCGGCCTGTTCTTCAAAGGGGCGATACACCATGAAAGCTGAACAACGAAAAGATCTGATTCTCCAATGCGCCAAAAAGCTCTTTGCCAGGCAGGGGTTTTATCGGACCCAGATATCGGATATTATAAATGAAGCAAAAATCGCCAGGGGAACCATTTATCAATACTTTGAAAATAAAGAAGATATTTTTGTTTCTCTGCTGGAGAACACCTATGCCCGGTGGGAAGATGCCATTTCAAAGGCCGTGGCCGCCATTGACCTTAAAACCATCACGCCGGTGGCTTACTTCCGGCTGCGAATAAAGACCACGCTGGAATTTTTAATAGCGGATCCGGATATTTGCAGCATTGTCATGTCCATGGGATTCGGCCTTCCCGAAGATCTGGAAACAGCCACCCGCAAACTGCAGAAAAAGATCGAGGACATCGCGCTCAACGACTTCATGCTGGGGATTCACAACAACCATATCCGGAAAACCATCAACATCGAGCATGCGGCCGAGATGATCGCCGGCGCCGCTTTTCGAACCGCCTACTATTCCCAGAAAAAGTCAAAAGGCCAGCAGGCACAGGCCGACATCGACACGCTCACCGACGAGCTTGTGAATCTGTTCGCCCCCGGGATTTTTGTGCCCGAATCGCTGAACCTGTAGTCCGGGCTTTTAAAAAATCCGCAAATCAGTCGGTCAGCGATCCCCGCTTGACCATGCTTTTGCCGAATTTTTCCGAAATGGCCGACACCGAGCGGTCTATTTTTTCCCAACGGGAGTCGCGACAACCGGTTCCCTCCAGCAGGTCCATCTGGACCCCTCCGGCCACCGCCACCAGCTCGGTTGCGCCCACGCCGATCAGCCGCACCTTACGCGCAAGCGGCTGCTTTTCCAGAAGGGCCGCGGCATGCCGATAAATGGCGTCGGAAGACCCGACCGGCTCCTCCAGGGTGGTCTGCCGGCTGGTCTGGGAAAAGTCGGCGTATTTTATCTTGATAAACACCACCCGGGCGCGGGAGTCGATCTTTTGGAGTTCCCGGCACACCTCATCGGCCTGGCGCAGCAGGTGCCGGCAGAGCACCGCCTTGTCCGCCGTGTCGTTGGAAAGGGTGGTTTCCGTGCTTACCGATTTGGCCGGGTGCCACGGCACCACGGCCCCACCGTCTTGCCCCAGGGAAAGCGCCTTCAAGTGCCGGCCGAACCTGCCCAGCTTTTTGATCAGCACATCATCGGGAAACCGGATAACATCGCCCAGGGTTTCAATGCCCAGCAGGGCCAGCTGTGTGCGCGTGACCGGGCCCACGCCCGGCACCTTGTCGATGGGAAGGGTTTCGATAAACCGGTCCATGGTTTCCGGCGGGATGATCGTCAGGCCGTCGGGCTTGTTTGCGTCCGACGCGATCTTTGCCAGAAACTTGACCGGCGCGATGCCCACCGAGCAGGTGATGCCGATGGCGCCGGCGACCATTTTTTTAATGTCCTTGGCGATGGTTTCCGGCGTGCCGAGAAGACGCTCGCACCCGGCAATATCGATATAGGCCTCGTCGATGGAGACCTGCTCCACCAGCGGGGAAACCGTGCCCAGGATCTCCATGACCCGGGCCGACACCTCCTGATACCGGCCCATGCGCGGGGGCGCCACCACGGCGGCGGGGCAGAGTTTCAATGCCCGGGCCATGGGCATGGCCGAACGAACGCCAAAGGTCCGGGCCTCGTAGCTGGCCGCGGCCACAACGCCCCGGCCCGAGCTTCTTCCCACCACCACGGGCCGGCCCCGCCACTCGGGGTGGTCCAGCTGCTCCACCGACGCGAAAAAGGCGTCCATGTCAACATGAAGAATCATGATGTTTCCATATTATTATTCACATCAAAATCGGTATCGGTATCGGTATCGAAATCGGTATCGGTATCGAGTCGGGCATATCTTTTCCAGATCACTGCGCCAGTGCCCGGACTCACGCTCCCCCGGCCGGTTTCAGATTCAACACAAACCGGACAAAGGCCGGGAGGTCAGGCAGGATCACGTAAGGTTTTTCCTTTCGTTCGCTTGAGGGCAAAAGCCTGAAAACCGGTCCCCCGGCCAGAATGGTGGTTCCCGCTGGAACCGCCGGAGCGATCCGGGTGTCCAGCAGGTCCATGGCGTCGTCGCGCAGCACGGTGAGCCCCAGAAAATCTGGCCGCCGCCTTTCGCAGGCCGCCATCAGATCTTCGGGCTCCGCCAGCAGGCCCAATCGTTCCACCCGCATGCCGGCCACACCGGCATAAAGCTCGATAAGGTCAAGGCCCATGCCGAGGCCGTCGTCCAGGGTGGCGGTCGCCAGGGTCGGCGCCGTGGGCCACAGACCGGCAATCGCGTGGCGCTGTTTCCATGCCGCCAGGCTTCTGCCCGTGATCATCAGCCGGTTTCTGGGAAACAGGCCCCGGTCCTCCCACCCGGCGCACAGCCGGGCCAGGGCGGTGAAAAGGCGGTTAGTTTCCATGGTCCACCTGGAATGTGATCACCCGATCCCGGGCCTTCAGGCGTCCGTCCGGACCGGGCTCAAAGGCCCGTTCCACGAACCGCACGCGCCGGTCCGCATCCACCAGGATCACGGAAGAGCTTCGGGTCCCGTAATCGGGAGAATAAATGAACATGGGCGACAGCACCCGCTCCCAGGCAAGGCCCACGCCGGTGTCCGGAAGCCGGTCGTCCGGCGGGGCCGCGGTGTCGCTCAAGAGCGCCAGCAGGTCTTCCGGAAAAAACGTTTTGTCGCCATCCAGCAGGCTTTTGATCTTTTGTCTGCCGGTTTCCACCTTGGGCCAGGGGGTGTCGAGCAGGTGGTTGGAAAGGCCGTGCAGGCCGGGGGAAATGCGGCGCACCCGCTTTTCCCTGTTGGAATAATAAAAAACCCCATCGTCCAGGCTTCCCGCGACAAGGTTAAAGCCGTTATAAGGGCGGCCCTCTTTTTGCAGATTCAGCAGGTATTTTTCCGGCGTTAAGGAGCCTGTAAGGTAGTCGCTGACCAGGCCGCCCCGGGAAGGAGCGTCCGGGTTCACATGCCGGGGGTCCCGGAAGTTGGTCACGGCGGCAAACCGGCCGCCGGTGGTGATACCCAGCCAGGTGCCGCCCGCCTTTTTGTCCCTTCCGGCCGCCACGTGGGGATAATCGTCCCAGAAGGCCACCGGGGCCGTGGGCCGGTCGTAAAACTCGTCCCGGTTGGCCGCGATGATCAGCGGATAACGTGCGTGGTACTGGCTGGCAATAAAGATAAGGCACATGCCTGAAGTATACCTTTTTTAAAGCCGGAGGCAACCGGATGCGCGCGGGACCCGGAAAAAAGGGCTTGATCTTTTTGATTGACTTTTATTTTAATTTTCTTTACACATACCCCACTGATCCCCAGTAGCTCAGTCGGCAGAGCAGGTGGCTGTTAACCACCGTGTCCGCGGTTCGAGTCCGTGCTGGGGAGCCAAAATTCTATCCGTCGATTTCGACGGTCATTTGTTAGCACAAAACCCCGTGGGATCATCCCCTCGGGGTTTTGTCGTTTCCAGCGTGTTCACGCCGACTTACACCAGCCCGAACATTCT
>JBMORB010000376.1:0-7899 GCA_049320925.1 Thermodesulfobacteriota bacterium
AAGATTTTAATCATGACGGCACATCTTTTGTCTGTTTATCCACATCGAAATCGCTGTCGGTATCGAAATCGAATTTCATGTCCGGTGGCTCTCTTTTAAAAACCATCTCCCTCTTTTTTATTCATGTACTTTTCTTGCCGCCAAGAAAAGTACCAAAAGAAGCGCGCCCCGCGGCTTGGCCTTCGGCTTCCCTCGCGCAAGCGTTTTTTCGGCGCGGTCAGGAACTCGCCCGCCTACGGCGGGCTCAAACAGCCTGCCCGCTTTTCCCCGAAAACCCCGCCTGCGCTCGGCTGCGCCGCAAAGGGCGAAGACCGTCATTGACGCCCAGGCTGAATTCAAAAAACACTTTCCCTGCGGGGACCTTGTTCTGAGTTTTATCCTCGAAATTCATAAATTCAAACTGGGTATAAACGCAAAGCCCCTTTGAAAAATTGATTCTGGACAACAATGCCCCGCTATTTTCTTTCAATCACCATGGCCATACCCATGCCGCCGCCGATGCACATGGTGATCAGGCCGGTGCCATAGCCTTTGCGCTTCATGTGGTAAAGGGCGGTCACGGTCTGGCGGGCGCCGGTGCAGCCGATGGGATGACCCAGGGAGATGCCGCTGCCCAGTTCGTTGGGTTTGTCCGTGGCAATGCCCAGCTCCCGCATGCAGCCGATGGCCTGGGAAGCAAAGGCCTCGTTGAGTTCGATCATCTCCATGTCGGCCATGGCCATGCCGGTGCCCTTGAGCACCTTGCGCACCGCCGGCACCGGTCCCAGGCCCATGTAGGCCGGGTCCAGGCCGCCCGCGGCAAATCCCTTGATCGAGACCGACGCGTCCAGCCCCAGTTCCCTGGCCTTTTCCTCGCTCATCAGGATCACGGCGGCCGCGGCGTCATTGATGCCCGAGGCGTTGCCCGCGGTCACGGTGCCGTCCTTGGCAAACACCGGCTTTAAAGCCCCCATTTTGGCCATGTCGGTATCCATGGGCCGCTCGTCGGTGTCGAACACCACGTCCCCTTTTTTCGACGGCATGACCACCGGCACGATTTCCTGGGCGAAAATGCCGTCGGCAATGGCTTTCCTTGCCCGGTTGTGGCTCAGCACGCCCAGTTCGTCCTGCTCCTTGCGGCTGATGCCGTAAAGCCGGGCGATATTCTCGGCGGTCACCCCCATGTGGTAGCCGTAAAAAATCTCATACAGGCCGTCGAACACCATCAGGTCCTGGACCTCACCGACGCCGGTAAGTTCCATGCGGTAGCCCCACCGGGCCTTGGGAAGGGCCATGGGCGCAAGGCTCATGTTCTCCTGGCCCCCGGCGATGACCACGTCGGCCTGGCCCGTCATGATGGCGGAAGCGCCCAGGGCCACGGCTTTTAAGCCCGAACCGCAGATCTTGTTGATCGTCATGGCCGGGGTCTCCTTGGGCAGGCCGGCCCGGATCATGGCCTGCCGGGCCGTATTCTGGCCCTGGCCCGCCTGCAAGACGTTGCCCATGATCACCTCGTCGATCACCACCGGTTTCGCGCCGGCATCCCAGTCACCGGCCTTTTTCTCCAGTTCGATGACGCCCTGATCCTTGAGCCGGTCCGGGGCCGCCTCGACCATCAGGCCGCTCTTGGCGGGCCGCAGGCCGGCCTTTTTCATCACGCCCCGCATCACCAGGGCGCCCAGGTCCACCACGGGCACGCTTTTCAGCGAGCCGCCAAAGGCACCGATGGCGGTGCGAACGCCTTCAACGATTACCACTTTTCGCATATCCTACTCCTTATTCATCTCCGCCGTTACTTTTATAAAAAGTTCATCCAGCTGTTTCTTGTCCGCTGCCGAGGGCGCCTCGGTCAGGGTGCAGGCCGCCTTCTGTGTCTTGGGGAACGCGATCACCTCGCGGATGGAATCCTCGCCGCACAGCAGCATCACCAGGCGGTCGAATCCGAAGGCCATGCCGCCATGGGGCGGAGCGCCCGAATCCAGGGCCTCCAGCAGGAAGCCGAACTTGGCCGTGTAGGCCTCAGGGCTCATGCCCAGGGCCTCGAACATTTGTTCCTGCACCTGCCGGTTGTGAATACGAATGCTGCCGCCGCCGATCTCGGTGCCGTTTAACACCAGGTCGTAGGCCCGGGACCGCACCGCCTCGGGTTCGGTGCGCAGCCTGTCCATATCCTTTTCGTGGGGCGAGGTGAAGGGATGGTGCTTGGCCTGATAGCGCTTCTCGGTTTCGTCGTACTCGAAAAACGGAAAATCGGTGACCCACAGAAAACTTTTCTTGTTTTTATCAACCAGGCCCAGCCGCTCGCCGATGCGGTTTCTCAGGTTGCCCAGGCTGTCGTTGACCACGGGCGCCGCGTCGGCGCCGAAAAAGACCAGGTCGCCGATCTGCATGTTCAGCCGCTGCGTCATGGCCGCCTTTTCGTCATCGGTAAAGAACTTGGCGATGGGGGACTGCCACCCGTCCTCCCTGACCTTGATCCAGGCAAGCCCCCTGGCCTTGTAGATGGCCACAAAGGCGGTAAATTCATCGAGTTCCTTGCGGGTAAACTCGGCGCACCCTTTGGCGTTCAATGCCTTGACGATGCCGCCGTTTTTCACCGCGCCGGAAAAGACCTGGAACCCGCACCCGGCCGCGATGTCGGTGATATCCACCAGCTTCATGCCGAACCGCAGGTCGGGCTTGTCCAGGCCGTAGTCGGCCATGGCCTGATCGTAGGTCATGCGGAGAAAGGGCAGGTCCACGGTTTCGCCGGTCACCTGCCGGACCACGTTGGCGACCAGCCCCTCGCCGATGGCCATGACATCCTCTTCGCCCACGAAGGACATCTCCAGATCGATCTGGGTGAACTCGGGCTGGCGGTCGGCCCGCAGGTCCTCGTCCCGGAAACACCGGACGATCTGGTAGTAGCGGTCAAACCCGGCCACCATCAGCATCTGCTTGAAAAGCTGCGGAGACTGGGGCAGCGCGTAAAAAGCGCCGGGATTGACGCGGCTGGGCACCAGGTAGTCCCGGGCGCCTTCCGGCGTGTTGCGGGTGAGAAACGGGGTCTCGATGTCTAAAAACCCCTGGCTGTTCAGGTATTCCCTGGCCGCCACGGAAGCCCGGTGGCGGGCCATGAGATTTCTCTGCATGGAAGGCCGCCGCAGGTCCACATACCGGTGCTTGAGCCGGATCGACTCCGTCACGTCGATCCGCTCCTCGATCAGGAAAGGCGGGGTCCTGGCGGTGTTTAAAATGGCCAGCTCGGCGGCCGCCACCTCGATCTCGCCGGTGGCCAGTTTCGGGTTGATCATGTCGTCGGGCCGTTTTTCCACCTTGCCCCGGACGCAGATCACGTACTCGTTGCGGATCTCATGGGCCTTGGCGTGAACCGCCGGCTCCCGGTCCGGGTTGAACACCACCTGGGTGATGCCGTTGCGGTCCCGCAGGTCCACGAAGATGACGCCGCCATGATCCCGGCGGCGCTGCACCCACCCGGCCAGCACCACCTCGGTGCCGGCGCTGCCCCCGGAAAGCTCGCCGCAGGTATGGGTCCGTCTCATATTTCCCAGCATGTCGACCACTTGCTTAACTCTCCTGTGTGTTGTTGATAAGGGTTGTCAGGGCGCCCGGCACATCGGCCAGGGCGACTTCCTGCTGTTCTTTGGTGCGCATATCGCGCAGAATCAATGTCCGGGCCGCCAGTTCCGTGTCCCCCACGATCAGCACATGGGTGGCGTTCCACTTGTCGGCGGTTTTCATCTGGCTTTTGAGCCCCCGCTCCTCCAGGCTCATTTCCACGGCAAGCCCTTTGCGATTCAGTTCACACATCCAGGCAAAGGCCTTCTCCCGGCTGGCCTCGCCCAGGGCCGCGATAAAAAGCCGGGGCGCCTTGCCGGGGGAAACGGTCCCTTCCATTGCCACCAGCTCCACCAGCCGCTCCATGCCGATGGCAAAGCCAACGGCCGGCTGGTCCGGCCCGCCCAGCAACCTGACCAGGTCGTCGTACCGGCCGCCGCCGGCAATGGCGCTCTGGGCGCCCAGCCGGTCTGTCTGGACTTCAAAGGTGGTGCGGGTGTAGTAGTCCAGCCCCCGTACCAGGCGCTTGTCGATCTCAAAGCCCACGCCCAGCTCTTCCAGCAGGCGCATGACCTGGCCGAAATGGGCGGCACAGTCGGCGCACAGAAAATCGGTGACCTGGGGGGCCTCTGCCGACACCTGGCGGCACCGGTCCACCTTGCAGTCCAGCACCCGCAGCGGGTTGTGATCAATGCGCCGGTTGCAGTCCTCGCACAGGTCCGCCTTCTGCCCCTGCAGGAAAGAAAGCAGGCGCTGCTTGAAGGCCGGCCGGCACCGGGCGCACCCCAGGGAATTAAGATGCACACGGGTGTCTTTCAGGCAAAGGGCCGAAAGCAGCGTCATCAGCATGAAGATCATCTGGGCGTCCATGTAGGGCGCACTCACGCCGAAGGCCTCGGCATTGATCTGATGAAACTGCCGGTAACGGCCTTTCTGAGGCCGTTCTCGCCGGAACATGGGGCCAATGGTGAAAAACTTGGCCGCTGCCGTATCAGCGTAAAGCTTGTGCTGAATACAGGCCCGCACCACCGAAGCCGTGGCTTCGGGCCGCAATGTCACCATGTCGCCGCCCCGGTCTTCGAAGGTATACATCTCTTTTTCAACGATATCAGTATCTTCACCGATACTGCGTTTGAACAGTTCCGTGCGCTCCATGACCGGGGGGCGCATTTCGGCAAAGCCGAAGGCGGTAAAGGTGTCGGCTGCCAGCCGCTCAATATGCCGCCACAGCCCCGCCTCGTCGGGAAGAATATCCTTGAAACCTTTAATCAGCTGTAACATTTATACTTTTCCACGCCATCGCCGCCCTGCAACATGGCGGCGGACACGTCCTTTCCGAATTGGGTTAATTTATATGGCAGCCCCTTTTTAGTCAACACTTTATATTAGGTACAGCGACCTGTTTTATGCCCCCATGAACACCTTGTTAAAGCTGTCGTCCGTTATGCCCCTGAATCTTACTCTTGCTCTTACTCGTACTCTTGATCCGGCAGTAGTGGGTTTTCGATCACGAGCACGAGTAAGAGCAAGAGTAAGATTGAGAAAATGCACAAGAAAAGCTGTTAAATTGAGTAATTAGCATTCAGTTCGGCCCTTTCAAAATCAACGCCCCGTCCAGATAGAGCTTCCCATCACCAAAATATTCTGCTATAATTTCAGAGTTATGAACAAAGAGGTCTTAAAAAAACTCAAAATCTGGCAGGGGGATATCACCACCCTTGCCGTGGACGCCATTGTCAATGCCGCCAACAAGACCCTGCTGGGCGGCGGCGGCGTGGATGGCGCCATTCACCGGGCCGCCGGGCCGGAGCTGCTGGAAGAGTGCCGGACCCTGGGCGGGTGCGAGACCGGCCAGGCCAAGATCACCAAAGGCTACCGGCTGCCGGCAAAGTTCGTGATTCACACCGTGGGCCCGGTCTACAGCCGGTCCAACCCAGATGTGGCCCGGCTCCTTTCCGGCTGCTACGCCAACAGCCTGCAACTGGCCAAAGAGCATGGCCTGTTTACCATCGCTTTTCCGGCCATCAGCTGCGGGGTGTACGGCTATCCCATGGAGGCGGCCTGCAACATCGCGGTGGACAACGTGTGCCGGTTTCTGGAGGCTGATCCAACCATCCGGCAGGTGACTTTCGCACTTTTTTCCGTCGAAGCGGTCAAAACGTATGAAACCCGCATGGCCGGCCTTTTGTGACCCGGCCTTGACGCCCTGGAACCTTGAAGGGAGGAAAAAGATTGTTGACAAAAACCGGTTCCATCATTAGGTTACAGGAACGGTAATATAAGCTCTGTTTCACAGACAACCCGCCGGCAACGCACCGGCTTACGGCATCGCCCGGCGATGCAAGAAGGAGGCTTTAACATGAGTGCGATTGAAATCACCCCTGCGGCCCAGGAACAGATCCTGGACTACTTCAAGGGCAAGGACGTAAAACCCATACGGATCTTCTTAAACGAAGGCGGCTGAGGCGGACCTTCCTTTGCAATGGCTCTGGATGAGCCTAAGGCTTCGGATACGGTCCACAAGGTGGAAAACCTTCAGTTCGTCGTTGACACCGAGTTTTTGGAAAAGGCCAAACCGGTAAAGGTGGATTTCAACCAGTTCGGCTTTGCCATCTCTTCGGCCATTGAGCTCAAGAAGAGCGGCTCCTGCGGTTCCTGCGGCAGCGGCTCCTGCGGTTAAAAGAAAATATAAGCCCTTTCAGGGGCTTTCCCGGTGCAGGTCAAAACCCGCCCATGCTTCGGCATGCGGCGGGTTTTTTTGTGTCCGGGAGCCAGGAAAGCCGGCCATGTCCCTGTTGACCGCCGTGCGTCTTCATGGTAGGAAAAAACTTCATTTATCATCAACACCGATACAGCAAGGAGCAGGCATGGCGGATATCACGTATACCCTGGACAATGAAGTGGCGGTGGTCTCTTTGAACACCGGCGAAAACCGGTTCAACATGGACTTTGTAAACACCTTTATCTCGGTGTTCGACGAGATCGAGGCCAAAACCGAGGCCCGCACCGTGGTGGTCACCTCCTCCCACGATAAGATATTTTCCAACGGCATCGACCTGGACTGGCTTTCCAGCCTGATTCAGGCAGGCAAGATCGACCAGGTGAAGGCGTTTTTATACCGTCAGAACGACATGTTCAAGCGCGTGGCCACCTGCCCCATGATCACCATTGCCGCCATTTCCGGCCATGCCTTTGCCGGCGGCGCCATTCTGGCCTGCGCCTTCGACTTTCGGCTGATGCGCTCCGACCGGGGATTTTTCTGCTTTCCCGAGGTGGACCTTGGCATTCCCTTTCTGCCGGGCATGCTGGAACTGCTCAAATCCGCCATTCCGCTCTACAAGATGGACGAAATGCAGTACCTGGGCCTGCGGATGACGGCGGAGGAGTGTGAAAAACACCACATCGTCACCAGGGCCTGCCACAAGGACGACCTGATGAACGAAGCCATGGCCTTTGCCAGAAAGTTCAACAAGAACCGGAAGACCATCGGCGAAATGAAGCGCCGCATGAACCGTGGGATCGTGGCCGCCATGGACAACGAGGACGGGGAGTATATCGAAAAAGGCAGGCTTGTGTGAAGCAACAGAACCTTCGGGCCTGTGCGTGTCCGAAAAGGAGGAACCATGGAACACCTGATGAACATCATCAAGAACCGCCGCAGCATCCGTCACTTTGAGGAAAAGCCGATCTCCGACGACATGATCAGCGCGCTTCTGGAGTCGGTGCGCTGGTCTCCCTCCTGGGCCAACACCCAGTGCTGGGAGGTGGTGGTGGTCAGGGAACAGGCCGTAAAAGAGCAACTGGCCGGGGCGGTGTACAAGGGCAACCCGGCCGCCAAGTCGATTGTGGCGGCGCCGGTGGTCTTTGTGTTGTGCGCCAAATTGCAGAGTTCGGGCTATTACAAAGGGCAGGTCACCACCAAGTTCGGCGACTGGTTCATGTTTGACTCGGGCATCGCCTGCCAGAACCTGTGCCTGTGCGGTCACGCCATGGGCCTGGGCAGCGTGGTGGTGGGCCTCTTCGACCATGACAAGACCCGGACCGTGCTCGGGGTGCCCGACGGCTATGAGGTGGTCTGCATGATCCCGGTGGGCTGGCCCGCCAAGTCCGCGTCCGCCCCCAAGCGACGGGAGATTGCCGAGTTTTCCCACGCCGACAGGTTTTAATAGATCGGCAGGCGCATACATCAATTCTCTATAATCGCTATCGAAATCGGGATCGGGATCGGGATCGGGATCGATTTGCGGCCACCATCTCAATTTCTCTCTGAGAAACGGCTTGGGCGAGAGGTTCGATACCGATACCGTTCCCGATAGCGATTTCGATGGGTAAATAATGGGCACCTCTTTTCTCACCATCGCC
>JBMORB010000377.1:0-5356 GCA_049320925.1 Thermodesulfobacteriota bacterium
TGGTGATGACCATGGCCGCCTCTTCGATGCCGATGTTGCCGCCCCCGTTTTCCGCCAGCGCGATGCGGGCACCTTTCACCTGCCTGCCGTCAGCCTCGCCCCGCAGCTGCCACACCAGTTCCGCGATCTGGCCGGCGCCGGTGGCGCCCACGGGGTGGCCTTTGGACTCCAGGCCGCCCGAGGGGTTGATGGGCAGCTTGCCGCCCAGGGTCGAGTGGCCCTGCTCCGCGAAAATGCCGCCCTCGCCCCGGGGGCAGAACCCCAGGGCCTCGGTGTTGACCACCTCGCCAAAGGCCGTGGCGTCGTGGAATTCGGCCACGTCAATGTCCCTGGGTCCGACCCCGGCCATTTCATAGGCCACCTTCGCCACCCGTTCGCCGATATCGGGATCGTCAAAGCCGCGGTCCATGCCGCCGCCCACCACCGTGGCCAGGATCTTTACGGGCTTGGAGGCGCCCAGCTTCTTGATCATTTTCTTGGAGCAAAGGATGGCCGCGGCCGCGCCGTCCCCCACGGGCGAGCACATGGGCAACGTCAGCGGATAGGCGATGGGCGGCGCCGCCAGCACCTCTTCCACGGTGAAGGGCTTGCGGTACTGGGCATAGGGATTGTTCACGCTGTGATTGTGGTTCTTGGCACTGACAATGGCCAGCTGCCGCTGGGTAAGGCCGTACTTGTCCATGTGAAGCCGGGCGCCCATGGCGTATATTTCCATGAAGGCGCTGCCGCCCTTGGACTCTTTCTCCTTCTTGGTCTCCCCCCGGGCTTCGGCCTCTTTGCGCTTGCGCTCGGCGTCGGCTTTCATGGCCTGGACCAGCATCTCGATGACCTCCACGTCGGCCGAAGCGGAAAAGAGCTTGAGCCGCTTTTCCCGGTCGTCCATGTACATCTTTTCCATGCCCAGGACCAGGGCCACGTCATGCAGACCCAGCGCGATGTCCATCCACGCCACCTGGAACGCGGTAGCAGAGGAGCAGCAGGCGTTTTCAACATTTGTCACCGGAATGCCGCCGATGCCCATGGCCCGCAGCACCACCTGCCCCCGTATGGACTCCTGACCGGTGACCAGACCCTGATAGGCGTTGCCCACCACCGCCACCTGAAGCTTGTCCTTGGTGATGCCCGCGTGCTCCAGTGCCCGGTTGGTGGCGTCGGCCGCCAGGGTTTTCATGTTTTTGTCCATGTGCTTGCCAAAGGGCGTCATGCCCACGCCGATCACGTATACGTCGCGCATTGCTCCACTCCTTTTGTAAATGACAGCAGGTTGGTAAGAATCCCTAAAAAACAGTGATTTTTTTGCAAGAACCATACCGCTGTCTTTTAGAATACAACAGACTGTTTTTATATTTAAAATCTATTTAAGACTTCCTGATATGTCCATATACGGACAAAAATGTGTCCATATATGAACATTTTTATTGATTTTTCCGGCAGGCTTGATGAAAATCCAGTCATAAAGGATTTTTGATAGCGATGCCGATACCGATACCGATTTCGACTGGAAAGAGGAAGATGAACCCTGCTCCCCCTTTTGCCTATTCCGAAGAGGCGGCCCGCCTGGAGGTGGACCTGGCCCGCACGGCCCTTGAAAAGGCGGACCGGGAGGCGGCCCGGACCCATTTTCACAACGCGGTGGCCCGGCTTGCCGCCGGCGACCGGTCCGAGACCAGCGGTGTGCTGGTGGCCGCCACCCTGGAACTCTCCAGCCTGAATTTCATCCTGGGCAAGGGGTTTGGTGAAACCATCCCCTTTCTTCAGGCCGCGCTCAAGGCCGCCGACCATCTGGGGGACCTTCGCTCCAGGGCCATGATCAAGCTGCACCTGGGCCGGCACTATTATTTTTCCAACCAGCGGTCCAAGGCCATCCCCTTCTTTCAGCAGGGCAAGGCCGAAGTGGAGGCACTGGGAGACGAGGACATCCGGGAGGGGGCCGCCGAGTTTGTCGGCCTGTATTATCATCTTCAGGGCATGTTCACCGAGGCCATAGCCTATTTCGAGGCGGCGGTGGAACGGTTTGAAACCACCCGGGGCCTGCTGGTGCCCAACCCGTCGGCGCCCATGTGGCTGGGCTACTGCGCCGCCTACCTGGGCCAGTTTCACCGGGCCATCGGCACCCTGGACTACTACCGGCGCATGCTGCTGGAAAGGGGGGACCGCGCCCTGGCCGCCACCACCCGGGCCGTGCTGGGCATCGTCCTGCTGGAACTCAAGAAAAACAAGGAGGCGGTCATTCACCTGTCGGGCGCCATCTCCGAAGGGGAAAAGACCGGCAACGACCTGGCCCTTTATTTTGCCAGGGGCGGTATGGCCTATTACCATTTTACCGAGGGCCGGCTGGAAGAGGCCAACCGCTATATCACCCACGCCATCACCGAAGGGACCGCGGCCGGCCTGGTCCGGCAATATGCCACGCCGATCTTTCTCGAGATGGGGTTCGAGCTGTACAAGGCGGGCAAACCCATCTTTTCCGAAACCGAGATGCAGCGCGAAGTCATGCGGATCATGCGGGAACCCAACATTCACCTGAAGGGCGTCCTGCTGCGCCTGATGGCCGAACAGCGCCTTTTTCTCGGTGCCGAGCCGGAGGCTGTGGAAAAGGACCTGGAGGCCAGCGAGGAATATCTGAAGCGGTCGGGAACCCCGGTGCAGCTGGCCAAGACCCGGTTTATCCTGATGCGCATCTGCCTGAAACGCGATGATCCGGCCGGGGCCCGGCGACAGGCCCGGCAGGCCTGGAAAGAACTGGCCGGCTACGGCGACATCTTTTTCCCGGACGACCTTCGTCACCTGCTGGCCGAGGACGCGGCGCCGGAACCGGCGCCGGAAGCCAAGGAAGAATTCCTGCTGCGGTTTATCGACATCATTTCCGAACTCATGCCCGGACCGGCTCCGGACCGGATGCTGGCCCGCCTGGTGCAGGCCACCAACCGCTATTTCGGAGCGGAGCGGGGCGCCCTCTTCTGGTTTTCAGACTCGCCGAAAAAGCCGCCGGTGCTGCGCGCCGCCTGCAACCTGACGGAAACCGAGGTTTTCTCCAACGGATTCCGTTCCAACCTGGCCCTGGTCTTTGACGCCTGGCGGCAAGACCGTCCTATTCTCGTGGGCCGGAGCGACAGGCCGGACTTCCCCTACCGGGAAAAGGCCATTCTCTGCCTGCCCTTTCAGACCGAGGGCCGGCCCCGGGGCGTACTGTACCACGACAACGCCTATGTGACCGACTGCTTTAATTTTCTCGACCAGGCCCAGCTCAATCGCCTGATGCACACCCTGGGCAGCTATATTGAACACGCCTGCGGCCCTTCCCGCGGGATGGAAAAAGCCCCGCCGCCGGCCGCCGTGTCGTCCATTGCCACCGGAAGCGCGGAAATCGTGGGGGAAAGCAGCCAGATCAGGACTGTGCTGAACCAGGTAAGCCAGGTGGCGCCCACTGACAGCACCGTGCTGATCCTGGGCGAAACCGGGGTGGGCAAGGAGCTGGTGGCCCGGCGGATTCATGAACAGAGCCGCCGGTGCGACATGCCCCTGATCGTTGTGGACCCCACCGCCATTCCCGAGGGACTGGTGGAAAGCGAGCTGTTCGGCTATGAGAAAGGGGCCTTTACCGGCGCGGACCGCCAGAAAAAAGGGCTTCTGGAACTGGCCCACCAGGGCACCCTGTTTATCGACGAGGTGGGCGAAATCCCCAAGTCGATCCAGGTCAAACTGTTGAGGGCCCTTCAGGAAAAGACCATTCAGCGGCTGGGCGGCACAAAGCCCATCTTCACCGATTTCCGGCTGATCGCCGCCACCAACCGGGACCTGGCCGGCGAAGTGGCCGCCGGCCGTTTCCGTGAAGACCTCTATTACCGGCTCAACGTCATTCCCATCGTGGTGCCGCCGCTGCGGGAACGGCGCCAGGACATCGTCCTGCTGGCCGCCTGTTTTCTGCGGCGCCACAGCCTCCGACACAACCGGCCCGGCATGGTTCTGACCCCTGAAGTCCAGGATCGGCTCCGCGCCTACCGCTGGCCGGGCAATGTCCGGGAGCTGGAAAACATGATCGAGCGCGGCGTGCTGCTGTCCGCTGGAGAAAACCTGGAACTGGACCTGCCCGCCGGCCCGGCCCGGTCCGGCGCCGACCCCTTTGCCGACCTGCCCACCATCGATGAACTCCAGCGGCGTTACATTCAGCACGTGCTGGAAAAGACCGGCGGCAAAATCGCCGGGGTGAACGGGGCCGCCAAAATCCTTGGCATGAAGCGCACCAGCCTGTATAACAGAATGAAACGGCTGGATATGCGGGGAAAATAACCCGGAACCCGCCCGAAGGTTCAAGGAGATTGCTGACCGGTATTATTTACACTGAATCCATTAAATCGTACTCGTGATCGTAATCTTGCTCGTGATCCTTAGCCAAATTTCGAGTACGATTACGAGCAAGAGCAAGATAAAGAGCAAGGTATGCAAGAGGTTGCTCCCAACATCTTCATGATCACTGAAAAAGGGGCCCTGGGCGCCCTGATGCCGCCGGTCAATCTTTATGTGCTGGCCGGGCCCGACGGCCTGATTTTCGACACCGGCTACGGCCGAAAAGCTATTCTGGAGCACCTGGGCAAAGAGATCGACCGCATCGGCGCCGTGATGGCGTCGAGGGGTACGCCTTTTGCCATAACCCGGGCACTGCCCAGTCATTCCCACCCCGACCACTTTTCAGGACTCGACTATCTGAAACGCCGTTTCCAGGTGAAATCCGTTCTGACACAAAAAATGGCCGGCAATCTGAAGCCGGGCACCTACCGCCGCCGGTCCCTGGCCTACTGGAAGTATGACATCGGCCTGGGCAAAAAGGCAAAAATCATCACCTACCTGACCCTGATTCAGCCCCTGCTCCTGGGTTCGGTTTTTATCAAAGAACCCGACATGATCGTCGAGGAAAACAGCCGGCTGACGATCAACGGCGAGGCGTGGCAGGTGCTGCCGTCTCCCGGCCACTGGGACGACCATATCGCCCTTTACAGCGAAAAACGGGGCATCCTTTTTTCCGGCGACACCATTCTGCGCTCCATCACCACCTGGCTGGGACCGCCGCTTTCCAGCATCCCTGCCTACACGCAGACCCTGGAGCGCATGCTGGCCCTGCCCCGGCTGGACCTGATCTTAAGCGCCCACGGCAGCCCCATCACCGCGCCCCGGCAGCGCATTCAGGAAATCCTGGCCCACCGGGCCCAGCGTACCGCCGACGTATGGAACGTGGTGGCCCAAAGCAACGGCAGGGGCGTCACCATCAACGATATTACCAACACCCTTTACCGGGGCGAACATGCGCAGAAGCGCAATATCGCCGACGGCTGGATCATTCTCACGCTGGAGGCGCTGG
>JBMORB010000377.1:5456-7890 GCA_049320925.1 Thermodesulfobacteriota bacterium
ATGAAAATCCATTATTTAAACTGCGCCACCATGTTTCCGAAACTGGCAAAATGGTTTGTCCCCCATCTTGCCGCCGTTCCCTCCATCTGCCTTCTTCTGGAGACCGATACGGCCTGTGTGCTGATCGACACGGGGTTCGGCACCAGAGACATGGCCGATCCCCTGCGGCTGGGGCCGGCCAACCGGGTCATCAACGCGCGGCCCGACGTCAAGGACACGGCCGTCTACCAGATCGAAAGGCTGGGCATTGCGCCGGAAAAAGTTGAACACATCATCTGCACGCACCTGGACAGCGACCATGCCGGCGGACTCTCCGACTTTCCCCACGCCAGGGTCCATGTGATGCGGCAGGAACATGACGCCGTGTTTGCCCCCAAAAACATGGGCGAAAGGAAACGGTATCGCCGGTGCCAGGTGGAACACGGCCCGGACTGGGTCCTTCACGATGAGAGCGAACTGTCGGCCGAGCCGTGGTTCGGCATGCCGTGCATCCGGGACATCCCCGGTCTTCCGTCTCAGGTGGTGCTGGTGCCGCTGCCGGGTCACACGCGGGGTCATTGCGGCGTGGCCGTGGAAACCGAAAACGGCTGGGTGTTCCACTGCGGCGACACCTTCTATGTAAAACATGAGGTCACGGGCAAAACACCCCTGGGCGTGGCTTTTTTCCGGGCCGTGGCCCACACCTACCGGCCGGAGGCCCGCATGCAGCTCAACCGGGTAAAACAACTCGCTGCCGGGGCCGGAGATCAGGTAACCTTGATCGCATCCCATGATCCGGTTTCCTATAAACAATTCATCGGAAAACCGTTAAAATAGAATTTAAAGGGGTCAAGGGGCCGAGGGATTTCTTGATCGACACCATCTACACAGAGCCTTTAAATCGTACTCGTGATCGTAATCGTGCTCGTGATCCATACGCGGTGGGTTGGAATTCGATCACGAGTACGAGCAGGAGCACGAGTAAGAATAATAAAAAATGGCTTTCTTAAATATTGAAGGCACGGTTAATAAACACTTGGTCCCTGGAAACCTTGACCCTTTGCCTTAGAAAAATCATAAAAACAAGGAAACTATCATGCACATTCTCATCACCGGCAGTTCGGGTTTTGTCGGCACTCACATGACGGCCAGGCTCTTGGACATGGGCCACACGGTCACCGGCGTGGACCGGTCGGCCGGCGTGTTCCGCCGCGAAGGGCTCACCCATATTCAGGCCGACACCACGTCTGCCGGCCCCTGGCAGAAGGCCGTTGCCGAGGCCCGGGCCGTTATCAACCTTGCCGGGGTCAACATCTTCCGCCGATGGACCCGGGCCTACAAGCAACTGATCTACGACAGCCGCATCCTGACCACCCGCCGCGTGGTGGAAGCCCTGCCGGATGACGCCTCGGCCATTACCCTGTGCAACACATCGGCCGTGGGGTTCTATGGTGACGGCGGAGACGCGGTTTTAACGGAACCGGGTACCCCCGGCGACGACTTTCTGGCCAGGGTTTGCGTGGCGTGGGAAAAAGAGGCTTTTGAGGCTGAAAAAAAGGGGGCACGGGTGGCGGCCACCCGGTTCGGCGTGGTGCTGGGGGCAAACGGCGGCGCCCTTTCCAAAATGGTGCCCGCGTTCCGCCTTTTTGCCGGCGGTCCACTGGGCTCCGGCCGCCAGTGGTTTCCCTGGATTCACATCGACGACCTGGTGGCGGCCATGGCCTTTGTGATCACCCGCGAAAAAATAAAAGGGCCGGTCAACTTCTGTGCGCCCGAACCTGTTCAAAACGCCGACTTTGCCAGGACCCTGGGCCGGGTCCTCAACCGGCCCGCGCTTCTCAAAGTGCCCAAATTCGCCCTGCAACTGGCCGCCGGTGAAGTGGGCGGCCTGATTCTAAACAGCCAGCGGGCTGTTCCGGAAAAACTGCTGTCCCACGGATTTGCCTTCCGCTATCCGGAACTGGAACCGGCCCTGCGGGCATCGGTATGAGAATTGTGCTGCCCGCGAAGGTCACGAAAAAAGACAATTACGATCACGAGTAAGAGCACGAGTACGATACTTGCATCGAAATCGCTATCGCTATCGGGATCGGGATCGAAAAGCATGGATACCGGGGGTATCCCGGTACCTCTCGTGCTTCGCACACCGGCAACAAGTTGCCGGTGCCACCCGCGAAGAGAAATATGGGACAAAGGAGGCATGTTCTACAGATGGGATTCATTAATGTTTTTTCCAAAAGCGATATGAGAATACGTATATTCCCCCAAATAGTCATATTGCTGATAATAGTATTTCTTCCAAAATACGAGGCCATCGCAATAGACCATGCTGGAGTGTTGGAGCAGTTCCTACAATCTGATGATTTGAAAGAGCAACGACATGCTTACAATCAGATACTTGAAAACCCATCAATTTATGTAAATATAATTCAAGATAAACTTGGAAATCTCAATC
>JBMORB010000378.1:0-7872 GCA_049320925.1 Thermodesulfobacteriota bacterium
AAACCCGGTAACTGAAGAGGGAACCCCGGCTGGGTTACCACACCACGAGGCGAGTCTTTTCAAACGCGGAGGACGGCGGCCGTCAAAAAATTCGCAGGCCCGATAGTAGGCAAGGTCAGAGCGCCACCACCGCCGTGATCCGGGCGATGTCACGGTCCCGGCCGCCGGGACCGGGTCGCATGAAAAAGCCGTTGGTGCCGGTGCGGATCAACGGAATACCGGCCTCTCCCGCGTGCAGGATCATTCCCACCAGGTCGTCCGGGAGCAGCAGGGGCTCGCCGCCGGTAAAGGAGACGGCGGCCGCCTGATTTTCACCGGCCGCGCCCAGGATACGGCGAATGATATCCATGGGGAGACGGGTCCTTTGAAAGGAATTGGAAACCCGCATGCCGCAGTGGGGGCACCGGGCGTTGCACCGGTCGTTGACCGCGAACAGCGGATGGGCCACCACATGGGTGATGGCCTGCCGGTTCAGATAGGCGGTCAGGTCGTAGATGCTGCCGCGCACACGGCTGATATCTTCATGCTGGCTTTCCGTGATGTGGTAGGCCAGTACATGGACCTTGCATCCGTTTTCCGGAAAATAGGTGGTGATCTCCTCGCTGACGAAAGCGCCGGGCAGGTGGGCGATCTCCAGGCTGCCGGCGATGGTATTGTGGTCGGTGATGGTGATAAACCGCATGCCTTTTCGTTTTGCGATATCGTATACGGTTTTCGGCTCCACGTAGCTTTCCGAACATCCCAGTTTCTGGAGAATCCAGTAAGAGGGACGGGTGGAGTACTTTGAATGCACGTGAAGGTCGGCCTTCATGGATTGCATGACATCGTTTCCTTTTGTGTTTTAACGATTGCACCTTCACGGGGCAGGCCCCGTGATCAGCCGGAAATTATAGAAAAAAAGACGAAATCCATATTAGGAAACGATTATTTTTCGGTTAGGACCGGAGCGTGGCGGGAAAAACAAAAAGGGAACCGGCCGAAGACCGGTTCCCTTCTGACGGGTCGAATAACCGGGCGGTTCGCCCGGGGCTTTCTTACCGCTGGGCCGAGCGGGGGGCCTTGCCGGCCAGGGGGTTGTAAATCTTCATGATCGCCATTTTCATGACGTCGATGGTCTTGGCGTTGCAGATGATGTCAAACACCGTCTTTTCCGCCGCTTCCGGCAGAACGCAGGCGTTGTCGGCGTCAAAGGTCATGTCGGGAAAACCCTTGACCAGTTTCTTCTGCTCCTTTTCGCTGACATTTACCTGAATGGCCTTCTTGCCTCCCACGTCCTTGATCTCGCCCGCAAGGCCGGCAGCGGCCAGTTTCTGCTGTTTTTCGTCGTTCATGAAAATATTGATGTAATAGTCCGCCATGTGTGTCCTCCATGATAAGATTAATAACAGTTATGGGTTTCACCCGTTTTCAATGGGTTGTCAATCAGACGAACAATCAACAACAATGGGCATTTTTTATAATATGGTCATCCGGCCCTGTCAAGGAAAGTTAATTTCCGGTATCCGGCACCTCTTTTTCACGATATGTCCGGCCGGGCCGGGGCCACATGCCGTCCGTGTCTTCGTACAGCACGGCCATGGCCTGCTCAATCTCCCTCCGTTTTTGTTCAAACTCATCTGCAGACAGGTTATCCGGCACGTAGATCGGGTCTCCGAAGCGGATCTTGACCCGTGAAAATGGCTTGGGCACCATGAACCGGTCCCAGCTGTTGAACACCCACCTTTTTTCCGCGGACGTGATGGTGGGCACAATGGCCTTACCCGACACCTGGGCGATGCGCAGCAGCCCGGCCTTGACCACGCCGAACGGGCCCTGGGGGCCGTCCACGATATGGCCGATCTTGTATCCGCTCCGGGAGAGCTGCTTGATTTGGGCCAGGGCCTCCTTTCCCCCCCGGGTGGAAGATCCCCGCACCGGTTGCCAGCCCAGAATGTCGACGACGCGGGCGGCCATTTCACCGTCCCTGCTCTGGCTGATCATGATGGTGATGGGTTTTCTTTTGGCGAAAAAGGCGATACCCGGGAAAAAGCGCTGGTGCCAGGAGGCGTAGATGATGCCCCCGTCCTTTTTTATGAGCGACTGCTCCCGGTCCTCGCCGATCAGTTCGACCCGGAAGGTTACGGAAAGGAGTTTTACCGCGATCAGGGCCACATAGGGAATCAGACAGGAGTAGAAAAATTCTTTCCAGAGCCGTTTCATATGCAATAACCGGATCAGGGCGTTATTTGAACCGTCGTAATCCATAGCAGGGACAAATCCGGGTGTCAATCCCTGGACTGCCGGCCTGGGTTCTCTTTGGCGTCATCGGGTTCATCTTCTTGACTTGACACCGCAATGAGGAGGTGTTTAATCTGCAAATACAGCGTGTTCGGTGTCCAATCCTTTTGCCGGAAGGAGCCTTTGCAATGAAGACCTCAATCATAAAGCAGTTTCCAGCGCTGAGTCGCCGGGAGTTTCTGCAACTGTCGGCCCTGGCCTCGGCCGGTTTGATCTTCGGGTGCGCCGTCAACCCGGTAACCGGCGAAAAGCAGCTCATGCTGGTGTCCGAGGAGTGGGAGGTCCAGGTGGATCGCCAGAACTCGCCCCACCAGTTCTCCGCCGACTACGGCGCGATCCAGGACCCGGCGGTGAACCGCTATGTCCAGCAGGTGGGGGCGGCGCTGGTAGCCCATACCCACAGGCCCCAGATGCCCTACTCTTTCCGGTGCGTCAACGCTGTTTACATCAACGCCTATGCCTTTCCCGGCGGCAGCATCGCCGCCACCCGGGGCATTTTGCTTTCCCTGGAAAGCGAGGCGGAACTGGCCGCGCTCCTGGGCCACGAACTGGGTCATGTCAATGCCCGGCACACGGCCCGGCAGATGTCCAAGGGAGTGTTGACCCAGGCCGTGGTGGGCGGGCTGGGCGCGGTGGCGGGCACGCAGGGCGCTGTTTTCGGAAGCGTGGCCGAAAAACTCGGTATGCTGGGCGCCGGGGCACTGCTGGCAGGCTACAGCCGGGATAATGAGCGGGAGGCCGACCGCCTGGGAATGGCCTACATGGTGACGGGCGGGTATGGAACGGACGGCATGGTTGCCCTCATGGCCATGCTCAACTCTCTTCACAAGGGCAGTACCGACGCCGTCTCCCTGCTGTTTGCCACCCACCCCATGAGTCAGGAGCGCTACGACACGGCCGTGGCGGCCGCCAACGCCGGGTCGGCGGCCGCCAGATCCCAGCCGCTATACAGGGAACGCTACATGGACAGCATCGCGTCTCTTCGGAAAATAAAGCCGGCTGTCGAGCTTTTTCAACAGGGAGAGTCCGCGGTTGCCAGGGAAAAATATGATGCCGCTGAAGCCGCGCTTGGGCAGGGATTAAAGCTCGCCCCTGACGACTACGCCGGCCTTGTCATCATGGCAAAATGCAGGCTTGCCCAGGGGAAATACGACCAGGCCCTCTCGTTTTCGGAAAAGGCCAGGCATGCCTATCCTCAGGAAGCTCAGGCCAGCCATTTGAGCGGCTTTGCCAGAATCAAGCTGAAAAAATTCGAAGCGGCGGCGGCCGACTTTTCCGACTATGACAAAAAACTGCCCGGTAATCCCAACACGGCCTTTTACCGGGGCTATGCCTACGAGGGAATGGGCAACAGGCAAAACGCCGCCGCCGATTATATGGCTTTTCTCAAGCAGGTGAACCAGGGCGAACAGGCCCAGTACGCCTACGGTCGGCTGGTGGAGTGGGGGGTTGTCAGGCCGGCGGGCCGGTGACCCTTGCAGGCACTGTCCGGCGCGTCCGGGGTCCGTCAGGAAGCAGCGGTTTCCATGCGGGCGGCCAGGGTTTTTTTGTCAATGGACAGGATCAGCCGGCCGTCTTTTTTTACCAGTTTGCCGGGGCCGAAGGGGTCAAACTGAAGATCGGCCATGACCCGGTTGAACACGTCCCTCAAGGCCCTTGCCCCGATTCGGGTATTTGCCTCGGCATGGACGGAAACCATATCAAGCGCGTCTTCGGAAATTTCCAGGTCGATGCCCATCGTTTTAAAGTAGCGCTTTGCGCTGGTATAAGGGGAGTCGTCCGCGTTCAGCAGAATATGTTTCAGCGTGTCCCGCTGAAGATTTTCAAGCACGGAGATGGCGCTGAACCGCGATATGAACTGGGGAATCATGCCGTAGTTAAACAGGTCGTCCAGCTTGATATAGTCCTTTAAACTGAAGCGGACGGTTCTTTCCGGCCGCTCCTTTTCCTCATCCCACACATAGGTGGTCTTCAGCTTTCTGCCGTCTTTTCCCGATTCAGCCAGGGAATAGACCTGGCTGTAAAGCGCTTCAAAGGCGCCGCCGCAGATGAAGAGCATTCTGGATGTGTCCACGGGAATTCGCACGCGCCGGACCTTTCCCTCATGGACCGCGGATGTTTCGATGGACAGGATTTCTCCCTCCAGGATGGTGAGCAGTGCCTGCTGAATGGCGATGCCGGTCACGTTGGTTCTGCCGGAGATGGTGGCCGAAATCTTGTCGATTTCATCCAGGCAGACGGTGGCGTTTTCCATATGCGTCTTGAGCTCTTCCGGTGTGACGCCCGGCCCCAGCCGGCTGCGGACCCCCGCCTCAATATCCTTGAATATCCGGAAAACGTTGACCTCGCCGGCCTCATCCACCAGCGTGTTGGCGTTCATCACGCACATGGCCTGAAATTTATCAAGATCGGCGTGGTCCCGGTAAAACTGGAGCACGGCGTTCATGATAGTGGTTTTGCCGGTGCCGCTGTTGCCGATCAGCAGGATATTGCCCCATTTGACGCCCTGAATGTGCTTGTAGACCGAAACTGAAACCTGCCTGAGCACATCGTCCTGGCCCAGCACCTTCCGGGAAAGATGGGTGAAAATATCGACCGGCAGCATGATGGATATTCCTGATCTGGAGACCGTTGTTATCCGACGGCGGTTTGCGGGTTAATCCAAATCGAAATCGCTGTCGGGATCGAAAGTTGATGAACCACCTGTTCGGGCACCCTGATACCGTTATCCGGGCATGGCTGATGGTATAGCAAGGCCGGTCCGGTGTGTCAATGTTTCCCGGTCCCGGCGGATCACAGCGCCTTGATCAGGCCCACCATTTCATCAAGGGTGCGCCGGTAGATCGAGGGAAGATCATCCGCCACGTATGAAGCCACCCGGCTGTTGTGCAGGCTCACCATGCCGTGAAGCAGGCTCCAGACCTGGATCAGGCGGCGGGTGACCACGGCCCGGGACGCTTTCCGGCCATAAACTTTCCGAAGGGTTTTTTCGGCCAGGGCCGCGATCTCCATGGAAAGCCGGTACTCGGTCTCAGACAGGTGTTCGTGGGGCGTGCCCCTGAAGTCGTTGTATTTGGGGGTGGGCAGGACAAACATGATGTCATAATAACGCGAGTGGTCGAGCCCGAACCGGATATAGGCCTCCATCATGGCCCGGCCCCGGGCCATGATGTCGCCCGGGCCGTCATGGGCCTTTTTCAGGGCCGCGTGGAGCATTTCGAAGCCCTTGACCACCAGCGACAGGTAGATTTCGTCTTTTCCGGAATAGTAGTTGTAGATGTTGGGGGCCGTCATTTTCGCCCGTCCAGCCAGGTTTCGCATGGTCAGATCGTCCAGCCCCTGGCTCACGATGATATCCAGGGCATGGTCAAGCAGGGCCGCCTTGACCGTCTCAAGTTCTTCCGGGGTGCGGGGCTTTTTCATCAGGGTTCGTTCCGGTTAAGCGTTCTGCATATTTTTTTATGGGCCTTATAAAGCTTCAGAAACTGTTCATACAGGGCGTCGTAGGTTTCCCGGTTTTCCGGCCGCGGGTCGTACACCTTTTCAATGGCCACCAGGCCGGGGATGTCCTCGAACCCGATCTGTCCCAGGGCCACGGCCGCGATAAAAGCCGCGCCCCGGGCATTGGCCATCATGGGGTCCTTGACCCTGCGGATTTGCCGGTCGGTCACGTCGGCAAAAATCCGGCACCACACATCGGACCTGGCGCCGCCGCCGATGATGTTGATCGCGTCCATTTTCCGGCCGATGAACCGCTCCACGTAGGTCAGGCTCCAGCGGTTGTTGAAGGCCACCCCCTCCATGACCGACCGGAGGATATGGGCCGTGGTGGATGTCCGGGACAGGTTGAACAGGCACCCCCGGATGGTTTCATTGTCCACCGGGGTCCGCTCGCCGTTAAGCCAGGGCGTGAAGATCAGCCGGCCGCTGCCCGGCGGCGCCTGTTCCGCCAGCTGGTTGACATACGTGTAGATGTCCCGGCCCGAGGGTCCGGGCTGGGCGAAAAAAAAGTTCTCCACGAAAAAGTCCAGGGCTTCGCCGGCGATATCCTGCTCGTTGACCGCCTGGTACTTGCCGGGAATGGCCGTGGGAAAAGAGGCCACCGAGTGGAGCACGTCGGTTTTCTTGAACGGCACGATGCACTGGATCCATGAAGAGGTGCCGATGTACATGTGGCCGGCAAAGTCATTCACCGCGCCGGAGCCGATGCAGGCGCTCTGGTGGTCCGGGGACCCGGCCACCACCGGCGTGCCCATGGCAAGGCCCATCCGGTCTGCGTTTTCATCGGTAATGGGCCCCAGGATCTCGGTGGACGCCACCAGCGGCGGCAGTTTTTCCCGGTCAATGCCAAACCCCCGAATCAGCCGGTCGTCATACCGGATCCTGTCAATGTCCCGGATGTCGGTCACCCAGAAGAGATGGATTGAATCAAAGGTGGCGGCAAACCTTCCGGTGAGCCTGAAGTTGAGAAAATCCTTGCTGGGCAGAAACTGGTGGGTCTGCTCATAGATTTCGGGAAACTCGTTCTGGATCAGCAGCACGTGGCCGATGTCGTCCTTTCCGGACAACGTGGGCGCGCCGCCGGTGCGGGCCACCCAGCCAAGCGCCTTGAAAATGCCGTAGCCGTCAAAGCTGGGAAACCCGGCCATGGCTTTCTTGACATAGGGCCCGCCCCGGGTGTCCATCCAGGTGATGGCGTTGGTCAGGGGCCGGCCCCTGCGGTCCACGGCCACGGTGGAAGAAAAGGTGCTGGAAACCGAAACGGCGGCGATATCCTTTTTGTTTACCCTGCCGCCGGCCATCAATCTGGCCGCCGTGGTCACCACCGCCTCCCACCACTGCTCGGGGTCCTGCTCCACCCCGCCATTGGGAAGAAAGTGCAGGCCGGTCTTTTCAAAGGCGCTGTCTACCACCCGGCCGGACACCGAAACAATAGCGGTTTTCACGCCGGAAGTACCGTGGTCGATGGCCAGTATGAATTTTTCCGCTGCCATGGAGGGCCCCTATTTTCCGGCGGTCAGCATTCGCGCCGCATCCATCATGTCCAGGGTCGTCTTGTTGCCCGCATCGTCAATGATGTCGATGGTCAGCTGGGCGCTCTGGGAGGGGTTGGCGGCCCTGTTTTTTTCCAGTACTGCCGGGATCAGTGAAACAAAATCCAGGGGGTTGACCCCGGCTTCGGGAGGGAAAACGCCCTTGCGGGAGACCTTGCCCCGCTGGACCAGGATGGCGCCCAGGGCCGCCGGGATGCCGGTGCCCTCGCCCAGGGCCTGGGAGGCGGAGGCCATGTGGAACCGCAGTTCCTGGCGGCGGCCGCCTTTTTTGCCGGTCACCACCGTGGAGGTGCATCCCTTCTGCGTGCCGAATTTTGTGTCGGAAAGAATTTTCTCCCGCTCCCGGATCAGGAAGGCGGCGGCAAAATCATAGGGGCTCACCGCGGTGCCGTTAATATCCAGGGGCGTTTTGTCGGCCATGCCCAGCCGGCACACATCCATGGTCAGTTGATAATAGGCCGCCGGCAGAATGGTGCCCCGGTTGGTCACCTGTTTTACCTTCATATACCGGGGCAGGGTCACCTGCTCCGGGTGGGGGTAG
>JBMORB010000379.1:0-7860 GCA_049320925.1 Thermodesulfobacteriota bacterium
AATTATCGTTAATTATATGGTGGATAATAAACCATTATCAACTTTTAAAACTCCCGGCAGCTGTGGCTTTGCGGCCAAAATGCCATGCGCCCTTTTTCCGTTAAATCAGCTTTTTTTCAACACCGTTGAACATGTCGTCAACCTCGGCGCGAATGATTGCTAGGGCTTCCTTGTCCTCGGCCTTGAGCACCGAAAGAAGCAGTTCGCCCAGGCCGGTCGTGGTTATGGCCACCGTTGTCTTGTACTTTGCAAGCGTGGCTTCTCTGTTCCCATCTAATTGTTCTCCCATTGCTGTCTCCTTTTTTTGAATCTCAGCCAATTAGCCTTAAACTCTTTCTATCTTTAAAACGCCTCAAAATTGCGCGGACTTCTTCCGGGTCGCAACCCGGACCATCGGACATCGCGGCTTCGTGCCGCCGTGTTAGTTCTTCCAAGGACTTGTCGCGTGAGGCGGCCATCTGTGCCGCTTTCCGGCGCGGGTCGTTCTCATACTGTGCGGCAATGTTCTGAAACTTCGTCAGGCCATTCTTGCTAGGCTTTCTCAAAGATGCCAAAGAAAGCAAGTTGCGCTGCCAAAAATCATCGCCGATAGCCCAGGTAATAACATCCACAACATATTTTAAAGTAAAGCCGTCAAGCCTGATAAGCCGGTCTATGGTATCGCACGCGGACCATTCAAGCGCTGCAGACCGCTTCGGCGCAAGACTGCCGGCCAAGAAGTTAATTTTTGTCATGGTGTCATCGACAAAGGCGGTCAACGCCCCGTCAAAAATTTTTACAGAGCGGGGGCGGGGCTGTTCTCTCTCTCCATTTTTGGCGCTCTTGCCGTTCTTGTTACTGGTTCCTGTTTGGTTATTGTTTGGTTGTGGGCTGGCTGTTTGTTCGGTCAAGCAAGTGATTTCGTCAAAAAAAAGAATTGTAATAACAGAGCCGTTGCGGGTCTTGCGTTTGGCGATTTGTCCGGCTGTTTTTTCGAGAAAATCAAGGGCGGTTCGAATGCGACCTTGTTCATTTTTTCGCAAACCGCAACAGGCGGCCAGTTCTTCCCGCCCGCAAGCCGCCTGGCCCCGTTCCAGAAACACCGCGCCGGCCTGGCTGTAAAAGGTGCCCGGCTGATTTCGTGCCCGGCAAATAAGCTCCCGCAGAACGGTCGCCGCAAAACGGTTGCCCAAACAGTAGCGATCACATAAATCGGCGGGAATCGGTGTTTTCCAAGAGCCCATGCCGCTTACCCTGCCTGACGTAACGGGTCCGGCCCGCGTAATGAGGCCGCAATAAAGGCTTCCAGGTCGGCGGTGCGGTAGCGGACAGCGCCCCCGAGTTTGACAAATCGCGGCCCCCGGCCCTGTGTCCGCCAGACTTCGACGGTGTTTGGCTTGATCCTCAAAAATTCCGCAGCCTCAACCGTGGTCAATAATTTTTTGTCGGCATCGATCATTCCTTGCGCGGCGGTTTGAGTGTCCATATTTTTTCCCTTTCAAAAACAAAGTTGTTTCGCTCTTGATAAAAAAAATAATGGACACATTAAGTAGAATCAATACACAAAATCTATATATAGAAAAAAATCTAGTTACGCCATGCAATGAAAATCTTGCGGGCGGTTTTTAACATCGTGTGAAAACATATAAAGAGTTTTAAACGGTCGCCCTGGTGGTGATCCGGTGTTCAGGTGCCACGGCCGATCCTGTCGCCCTGGTGTGGCCCCTGGCGGGTCCGGGCTCGGGTGTGCTGGTGATCCCCCTGGCCGGTCGGTGCCGTCGCCCTGGTGGTGATCCGGTGCTCAGGTGCCACGGCCGATCCTGTCGCCCTGGTGGTGATCCGGTGTTCAGGTGCCACGGCCGATCCTGCCGCCCTGGTGTGGCCCCTGGCGGGTCCGGGCTCAGGTGTGCTGGTGATCCCCCTGGCCGGTCGGTGCCGGCGCCCTGGTGGTGATCTGGTGTTCAGTTGCCACGGCCGATCCTGTCGCCCTGGTGTGGCCTAGCCTGAGGTGGTTTATTTCATCCGTTTGCAACGGGCTTGCGGCTCTTTATATCAACCACGTTTCCGGCTTTGTGGATTGCGGCCTGATGCTCAATCCACTGGCTTATTTTTTCAATGGCAGGCCGCAAGTAAAGCAGGTTCTGTTTTTCCGAATAGTGCTTGATGGTGACATCACCAGAAAACTTGTGGCCCATCAACAGCTTGGTGGATACAAAATCAACCCCGGCCTCAAACGCCACGGCCCGGAAGGTCCGGCGCAAATCGTGTGCGGTAACGCGGGGGGAATTTATGGACTCAACCATTTTTCCCAAGATGCCACGGATCTCTGTAACAGCCCCTGAATTGCCACGGCCCGGAAACACATAAGCGGCCACCTTCGGCCGCTTCACTAAAATGTCCATGGCCATGGCGGACAAGGGAAACGTGACAGGCTCCCTGTTTTTAGGGTCTGGTATATGCCAAGCCCCATTTTCAAGGTCTATGTTCTCCCAGGTCAGGGTTGCCATTTCAGAAAAACGGCATCCAGTCAAAAGCAGAAAACAAGCGGCATCCGTGCAGGTCCGGGCTATGTGGGTTTGAGTTTGTGACAACCTCAAACCCTGCAAGAAAGACCATGCCGCGCCGATTTTCTCCATGGGGATTTTGCCGTCTTTGGCTTTTTTCGGATTCCAAAGTTTGAGGCCAGAAATAACATTGACGGGATTTTCCGATATGGCAGGTTTGTTTTCGATCCGATAATTTTCAATCGCATAGTTGAAAATAGCCCTTAAAATCCGCATTGCCTGATTTGCCTGTGTCGGTCCCTTATCAGTCAACAGGCCAAACCGGGCTTTTACCATCTCCCTGTCAATTTCGATCAAAGGCATGTCGGCCCAATCCTGAAAGGACCGGGCCATGTGCTTTTCAACGTCTCTCTGTGAATTAAACTTCATGCCCTTATGTTTAACCCGGTCCTTGAGATATGCTGCAACGGCATCCCGCAACGTGACGGCTTGGACTTGATGCTTTTTTTTCTCTTTTGCCGGGTCGATTCCGTCTGACATTTCGGCAAGTTTTTTAATCGCCCGGCGGCGGGCTTCGTGTAGTGAAATAACGCTGGGCTTGCCCAGGGAAACCCGCCGGCTTTTACCCTTGACGCGGGCCTGTAAAATAAACGTGCTTGTGTTTGGTGTAATCCGCAAACCGAAACCCTTGATTTCATCGTCCCAAAAAAACGCTTGCCCCTTTTCCGGGGGTGTGATTTTGTCAATTTCGGACTTTGTGAGCTTCATTGTTTTGCGTCCTCTGTTTTTACTTGTAAGCACATTGTAAGCAGTTTTTAAAAAATTTCATAAAACATGGTAAAAGGATAATATAGAGAAGTATTCAAAATGTCAAGAAAAACATTGTTTAATAAAGAAACACAAAACACCATAAAACCCCTTGAAAAAGGACTCAAAATCCTCCGGGGGCAACTCCGTGTCGGTTCGATTCCGACCTCCGGCACCATGAATCAAGAAAGGGGACGGCGGTTTTCCGGGCTGGCCCCTTTTTTTATTTGTTAAGACCCTTGTTGTCCACAATCAACTTTTTAAAGGGGTTTTGAAATTCAGCCTGGACGTCAATGACAGATTTCGTCCTAACATTAAATCCGATATCGATCCCGATCCCGATTTCGATCTGGATAAACAAATCAAAAGATATGCCGCCATGATTGAACACCCCCGCGTTCACCGCATTGCCGATTATTTTTATCTCATCAAGGCGCCGGCCAAGGGCCGGTTTCCTTACTGTCACGGGTTTTTATTCCAGGGCAACGGGCAGGCCCTGCTGATCGATGCCGGCCTGGGAACGGAACTTACAAAAGAAATCGATCGGCTGTGCCGCATCGATACCCTGGTGATTTCGCATTCCCACCCGGATCATATCCACGGCTGGCACCTGCTGGCGGACAGGCGGCTTTTGCTCCCCCTTCAGACACCGGACACGGGAGAGGACCTCATGCAGCTGGGTCTGCGTTATACCGGTTCCGGAGAACGGGCCGCGCACTGGGTTGAGGTGATCGGCAAGCCCCTGGGCCTGCGGCCCTTTCGGGAACCGGACGGCCGTTTTGGCGACGGCCATGTATTCGACCTGGGTTCCGTCCGTCTCGAGGCCATTTACGCGCCGGGCCACCTGGTGGATCATTACTGCTTTTTTGATCACGGGTCCGGCACCCTGATCACCACGGATATTGATTTTTCCGGTTTCGGCCCCTGGTACGGCAACCCGGAAGGGGCGATCGTCCCCTTTCAGGAAAGCATTCATCGCATCATGCGCCTGCCGTACCGGCGGGTGTGCGCTTCCCACCGGCTTCCCCACGAAGGGGACGCCACGCCTCTGTTTCAGCGGTTTCTGGACGGGTTTGACCGGCAGAAGGAGGCGGTCCTGGGGAGTCTGGGAAAAGAGGGAAAAACGCTTGACGAGGTGACGGCGGCTTCACCTTTCTATCATAACCGGTTCATTGACCGGGTCATTCAGAACACCTTTGAAGAGCAGATGGCCGGCAAGCTGCTGGCGCTTCTGGAGGAAGAAGGCCGTGTGGCCCGGAAGGGCGGGCGGTTTGTCCCGGTGCAATGATGCTATAAACGCTCCGGCTCCGGGTCAAGCAGCTTGAACCCGAGGCCGGGTTCCATCAGCCGCCGGGCCGGCGTGTCCAGCAGTTCGATAATAACGATCTCCATGACCTGCCACGTGGCCACCCCGCTGCGGATGCACCCCGTGGTGGTGCGCTGTTCCCGGCCGCAGGCCATGTGCATGTGGAGCATGGGCCGGCCCGCCTCGTCCGGGAACAGGGTGCCCACGCCGGCGATTTCGTGGACATCGCCGAGCATGCGTTCCATGGGTGTCACCGGCCGTTCCTGGCCGTCCTTCGGGCCCACCACCAGGGTGCTGCCCGTATCGGCGCCGCCCACGGCGAAAAGGGCCGCGGCCTTTATGTCCCTGTCCCTGGCAAAGGACTCAACCACCTGGTGAACGATTTCACCGTCTTCCAGCCGCAGCACAAAAATCCGGCCCTGGCGGGCCTCTGAATATTTCATTTTGTCCTCCTGTTTTCGCTGTTGCGCCAGGGGAGGCTGTACCGGCGCGTATCGGGTGCAATTATATATCAGAAACCGGGCCGGCCACAAGAAATGGTCCACTGGAAGCAGCGGGCGCCGGTATTATTCCAACACACTTTATTTACAGAAGATATTGCGGGACAAGACCCGGTCGCGGGTTTATTTCGCTTTACACGAAACAGGCCCTCTGCTACCATACTCCACGGGATTATTTAAAGAACAGGGGTGGTGGAGCGGCGGAAGGTCATGACTGGCGGAGGCGGTTTTCCCTGATTTTACACGGTGGAAACGCCGTGTTCATTCATCCGGATTTACGGCAACAGGTTACTGTTGTTAAAGTGGAATCCCTGATTCGTCGGGATCCAATATTCTTCGGCAAGGCCACAGGGCGTGCCGGCAGACCATGGGAGGTGGAAAATGAAAAAAATGATGATATTTGTTTTGTCGACCGCTGTCCTGGCGGTTTTTCTGGCCGGCCCGGCAGCCGCGAAACTGACGCCGGCGGGCGAAACGCTCAACGGCAGAAATCATCTGGCCACCGATCTGTCCCTTTCCGAGCTTGAGCAGGTCGTGGGCAGGGGCTTTATTTCAAAGCTGACGCCCGAGGAAATCAGCGATATCAACGCCCGTGGACTGCTGCCTTCGGCCGAGGCGATCCGCGCCATGACCAGGGACCTGCTGGACATGACCATCAAGGGCGTTCGCATTGTCATCGACAAGTCCAAGTTCACCAACAAGGAGCTTGCCGAGGTGATCGCGGACTGGGAAAAGTTTCTGGCAAGGATGTAACCCGGATATCCCGGCAAGGGCCAACTTCCCGGTGATATTCGGCACTTCTGCTGCGCAATGCGCCGGGTGCGGCGACAGGCGGACTTTTTATGGCCGTTGCCTCTTTTACAAAAGTGATAACTGTTTTGACAATCCAGGCAATCGGAATACGGGACTGGCTCAATGACCGAAGGTGAAAAGCTGACAGGCCGGGAGGCCCAGGAGATTATTGAAAGCCTGAAGACAAACAGCACGATCCTTCAGATGCACCTGCAGGGGACCCACTTCAAAAAGCTCACCGTGGTTACGGGCATTCGGCGCAAGGGAAACAAGACGGTCCTTGTTGTTGACCATCCCTCGGGCTTTGACAGAGTGGCCAGAAACATCAACCGGTGGGAGATATGCTTCACTTTCACCGGCGCCCACGGTATTCCCTACGCGTTTACCACCCTTGGCGGAACCATCATTCCGGCGGACAATACCATCATGGTGGAGGCCCCGGCCGCCGTTGAGCGCAAGCAGCAGCGCAAGCATTTGCGGGTCAAGCCGCCGGCGGGGGCTGTCATCAGGGGTAAAAT
This sequence comes from Thermodesulfobacteriota bacterium, assembly GCA_049320925.1. Lineage (GTDB taxonomy): Bacteria > Desulfobacterota > Desulfobacteria > Desulfobacterales > Desulfosudaceae > Desulfosudis. The sequence goes on from JBMORB010000379.1 coordinate 6,407, forward strand.
TGACGGCAATGCCTGCGATATTCAGATCATCAACATCAGCCTGGGCGGCGCCCTGGTGATGTTTCCCGGCTCTGATGCGGATCAGAACCCCGTTCAGATGGGACAGGAAATCAGCGACATTGTGATCGATCTATATCCCAGTAAAGCGGACAGGGTGCCGGTGAGAGTGGACAAGGCCGTGGTCCGGCGGGTGATCATCGAACATGTGACCAACAAGCAGCATTACGGCCTGATGTTTATCGACATGGCGCAGAAAGAGGCCAGCCGGCTGAAAGATTATATTTATGTCAACCAGCGGCTGATGCTTCGAAAGGCGATCATGGAGTCATGAGCCGTGCCGGCGTTGGCCGGGGCGGTTTCTGATGTATTCGTCATGATGTTGGGCCGCCCCCGCGGGCGGCTTTTTTTTGGAGCGATTCAAAAGCGAAAACGGGAAAGGGACCTGACATGGCCTTTATGGAACGGGGGAGCGCGTCGGTTTATTATGAGGAAGCGGGCGACGGCGCCCCGGTGATCGCGGTGCACGGCCTGATTGAGAACACCACTTACTGGCGCCTGCCCGGCGTCACGGCCCGCCTGGCCGGACGTTACCGGGTCATTGCCATGGACATGCGGGGCCACGGCCGGACGGTTTCACCGGCCGAGTCGCCGGGATATGACGCCGGTACCGTGGCCGGCGACATCGAAGCACTGGCCGATCATCTGGGCCTGGACCGGTTTTATCTTCTCACCCACTCCACCGGCGGGTTTGCCGGGTCCCGGTGGGCCATGGAACACAGCGACCGCCTGATCGGCCTGATGCTCACCGACACCACGTCGGCGACCTGCCCCTTTGCCGGCACACCGGAAGAGCGGGCCGTGTTTTTTGAAAAGTTCGCATCAAGCTTTGAGCGCCAGACCTGGGAAGAGGTGATCGCGTACGCGAAGAGAAAGCCGTTCCCTTTTTTCCGGGGCATTGCCGAGCGGCCGGATAATGGCGCCATGTGGGATATGGCCCTGGAGATCGTTCGCACCGGGGACAGAAACCGCATCGCGGGTTTTGTGCGCTCGTTTTACCAGGACCCGGACATGAAGGTGGATGGCCTTCGGAACATCGCCTGCCCGGCCCTGGTGCTGGTGGGGGAAAAGGACGACCTGTTTATCGAACCCGGTCGCGTCATGGCCAGGGCCATACCGGTGTGCCGCCACGTGGTGATGGAAGGGGTGGGCCACATGACCGCCATCGAGGCGCCGGACCGGCTCGCCCGTGAACTGCTGGATTTCATGGCCTCCTGCCCCGCCTGAAATCGAAATCGGTATCGAACACACGAGGCTCGCTTTCGACAGGCTTTTGACAAGGAGTCATTATTGTCCAAAATCAATTTTTAAAAGGGGGATTGTATTTATAGTCATCTGAATTTACAAATTTCGAAAATAAAACCCAAAACAAGGTACCCCCAGGGAAAGGGGTTTTA
>JBMORB010000380.1:0-7851 GCA_049320925.1 Thermodesulfobacteriota bacterium
CGGCCTTGCCGCCGCGGCCGTAAACGGCACGGCCGGCGGCATCGTCGGCCTGCTGGTGCTGGCCGAACCCGAGGCCGATCTTCGGGACGCGCTGGAAATTCATCTTACCCGGCTGGGCCTTCACGTGCGAAAGGCATCCGGCGGCCAGGCGGCCTTGAACCTTCTCAAAGAGCAGACCCCATCCTTCCTGCTGGCCAACGCGCACCTGCCGGACATGAGCGGCATCGACCTTTTGCGCCTGACCCATGCCGTCTCACCGGACACGGCGGTGATCATCATGGGCGACGCCGCCGACCGAAAATCCGCGCTGACCGCCCTCCGCCTCAAAGCCACCGATTACATTCACATCCCGGTGGAGAGCGAACACCTGGAGGTGGCCCTGACCCGGGCCGCCCACTGGCGGACCACGCGCATCAAGATCCAGCACTATGTCGAACAACTGGAGGCCCTGCACCAGACCAAGGTGCTTTTCCAGCAGCTCTTCGACGAGGTGCCCTGTTACATTTCCATTCAGGACAAGAATTTCCGTCTCACCGGTGCCAACCGGCGATTCAAGGAGGATTTCGGCGACACCATCGGCTCCATCTGCTACGAAATCTACAAGCACCGCAATCAGCCCTGCCGGGACTGCCCGGTGATGGGCACGTTTGAAGACGGACTGCCCCGGCAGACCGAGGAGGTGGTCACCAGCAAGTCCGGGGAAAAGATCAATGTGCTGACCTGGACCGCGCCGATTCACGACGCATCGGGCCGGATCACCCAGGTCATGGAGATGGCCACCGACATCACCCAGATCCGCAAACTGCAGAGCCGCCTGACTTCCATCGGCCTGCTGATGAGTTCGATTTCTCACAGCATCAAGGGCCTTCTCACGGCCCTGGATGGCGCCATTTACCGGCTGGAATCGGGCCTTGAAAAGCAGGATCTGGACAGGGTTCGCGACGGCGCCGACCGGGTCAAGGAGATGGTGGCCCAGATCCGCAAGATGGTGTTAAACGTCCTTTACTATACCAAGGAACGGACGTTAAACTGGGCCCGCATCAACGTACAGGATTTCACCCGGGACGTGATCTCCATCGCCGCGCCCAAGGCGGAAGCCGCCGGAGTAGCCTTCCATTATGATGTAAAAAGCGGCATGGGCGCCTTTGACGTCGATCCGGGAGCGCTGCGCTCGGCCCTGGTTAATATTCTGGAAAACAGCATCGACGCCTGCGTGGATGATAAAAACGGCGATAAGCAGCATGCGGTGACGCTTAATGTCATCGACGGGGGTGAGCACATTGCTTATGAGATAAAAGACAACGGCACGGGCATGGACCAGGAGACCCAGGAAAAAATGTTCACACTTTTTTTCTCATCCAAGGGCAGCCGGGGGACCGGACTGGGCATGTTCGTGGCCGACCAGATCATCAGCCAGCACGGCGGCACCATCGCGGTGTCCTCCGAACCGGGCACCGGATCGACATTTACGGTTCGCCTGCCCAGGACACGGCCGCCGGAGGTACGGGAACCTTCGGACAAAGAAGCCGCCGTACCGGCCGGGGAAATGCCGCCCGGTACGGAAAATTAGACAAAACAACCCGATACGGCCGGAAAACCGGCCATCGTCCCGCCAACCCGCCAATAGGGCGGATGATTTATTTTCAACTTGCCTTGACAAACGTGCCATAAGCGACTAATGGTCATCCTTTGCTGAAAATGACAGCAGAAACAACCACCAGCAGCAAGAAGATCATCATGCGTCTGACCACCAAAAGCCGCTACGGCACACGTCTGATTCTGGATCTGGCCCTCTATGGAAAAGAGGAGCCGGTCCGGCTCTCCGAAGTTTCCAAAAGACAGGGCATCTCACTGAAATATCTTGAAAAGCTGATCCGCCGCATGCGACGGGCCGGCCTGGTGGAAAGCAGCCGGGGGCCCTATGGCGGCTACAGGCTGGCCAGACCGCCGGAACAGATCTCCGTGGGCGATATCGTCCGCGTCATGGAGGGAGGCACATCCATCACCGACTGTACGGAAAGGGAAAATGTCTGCGGTGTCTGCACCCGGGCCGGGGAGTGCCTGTCCCGTCACATCTGGGCAGAAACCAGCAAGGCCATGTTCAAGGCCCTGGACGAATTCCGCATCGGCGACCTGATCGACCATTCCACCACAATCCTGAAAAACACCGACGGTAAGTCAACGCCCAGGCTTCCGGCCTGAAACCCTGAAATGCCTGAACAAAGTCCCTGCGCGCCTGAAATATCCGCCACCGCCATGAACCTCCGCCAGTTTAGATATGCCGCCGACAACCTTGGATACCTGATTTACGGGAAGCGCCATGCCATTGCCGTTGACGGCGGGGCCGTTGACGAGATACTGGCTTTTCTTGATGCCCACCGGCTGAAGCTCGTTGCCGTTACCAACACGCACACTCACCCGGACCATACCTCCGGCAACACGGCCCTGGTCCGGGCCACCGGCGCCACCCTTGCAGAACCCCTCCGGCTGGCCCGGGCCGGAAAACTGGAACTGGAAGGGACTTTCATCCAGGTACGGCACACCCCCGGTCACTCGTCCGATTCGGTGGTTTTTCATCACACCGGCGTTCTCCTGTCCGGCGACACCCTCTTTATCGGCCGGGTGGGCCGCTGTTTTACCGGAGACCGGGCCGCTTTTCTTTCCGCCATTCAATGGATTCTGTCCCTGCCGGACCAGACCCTGGTGTACCCGGGCCACGATTATGTCCACGAATACCTGACCGCCGCAAAGGTCCTGGAACCGGCCAATCTTCACATCGACCGGTTTCTGGATGCTTATCATCCGGATCATGTGGTCTCCACCCTGTCCCGCGAACGGAAGATCAACCTCACGTTGCGCTTCAATGACCCGGACGTTATCGCCCTGCTCAGTCGCAGGGGACTGGCCCATGCCACCGAATACGAACGGTGGAACTCCGTTCTTTCCCTTGTCCACGAATGAAGGCATTGAAAAAGTAAGCACGCTGGTTTACCATCACCCCCAAAGACCTGCCCTTGGGTGAAAACGCTGAAAAGGAGAGACGTTTCATGAAGTGGAGACAGTTTTTCACGACCGTCCAGTCCATGGACGCGGCCCAAGCCCGCAAGCTGATCGCCGACACCCCGCGCGGCGAACTGTCGATCATCGACGTGCGCCAGCCCGGCGAGTATGAAAGAGGCCACATCCCGGGCGCCAAATTGATTCCCGTGGGCGAGCTGGACGGCCGCCTTTCCGAAATCGACAAGGATAAACCGGCCCTGGTCTACTGCGCCATCGGCGGCCGCAGCCGGGTGGCGGCACAACTGATGGGCGGAAAGGGATTTGCAAAAGTTATAAACATGGCCGGCGGGTTCAAGGCATGGAACGGCGAGGCCGCCATCGGCCCCCAGGCCCAGGGGCTGGAACTTTTTTCCGGAAACGAGTCCATCGACCAGGTACTGGCCGTGGCCTATTCCATCGAGGACGGGCTGCGGGATTTTTATCTTTCCATGTCAAAAAAGGTAAAGAACGCTCAAGCGGCGTCGCTGTTTGAAAAACTGGCGGCCATTGAGATCAGGCACCAGGACCGCATCTACCAGGCCTACGCCGCCATGACCGACCGGCCGGTGGCCAGGGATCAATTTGTCACCGACCGGGTGGGCAGAGTTGTGGAAGGGGGCATGACCACCGACGATTATATCGCCCTGTTCTCGCCGGACACAGAATCGGTAACCGACATTATCGGTCTTGCCATCTCCATCGAAGCCCAGGCCCTTGACCTTTATTTTCGGGCATCGGAAAAAGTCGCCCACGATCAGGGTAAAAAAGCCCTGGCCCAGCTGGCCGAAGAAGAACGCGCCCATATCAACCAGCTGGGCAAGCTGATGGACTCGGTTCAGGAGAAATAAATGGGAAACCACCTGGTACTGGCCGGCGGGGGCCATGCCCACATGATGACCTTGAGCCGGATCAACGAACTGGTGAGCCGGGGCCACCGCGTCACCGTGATCGGGCCTTCGGCCCATCATTATTACTCGGGCATGGGCCCGGGCATGCTGGGCGGCACCTACACCCCCGCACAGATCCGTTTCGACACCCGGCGGGTCACGGAAAAAAACGGCGGTACTTTTGTATGCGACCGGGTCGAACACATCGACGCCAATCAGCGGATCGTTCACTTGGCCTCGGGGGAAACCGTTGCCTATGACGTACTCTCCTGCAACCTGGGCAGTCATGTGCCCCGAAACCTGGTCACCGAAGACAGTGGCGGCATCTACACGGTCAAGCCCATTGAAAAGCTCATGGAGGCCCGGCAGCGCATTCTGGAGATCATCGCCGGCAGAAAAGCGACCATTGCCGTGGCCGGCGGCGGGCCCGCGGCATCGGAAATCGCGGGCAACATCCATTATCTGGCCGCCGAGTCGGGCCTCACCATGCCCACGGTTTACATGTGCGCGGGCAAGGCCTTCATGGCCCGTTTCCCGGAGAAGGTGCGTAACCTCACGCGCCAGGCCCTAAACGACCGGGGCGTCATGGTGGATGAGACCGCCTTTGTCAGAACCATTCAGACCGGCGCCGTCACCCTGGAGTCCGGCAGGACCATCGAGGCGGCCGTGATTTTCCTGGCTCTGGGAGTGATCCCGTCCCCGGTTTTTGAAGTGTCGGGCCTGGCCATGGGTCCGGACAAGGGACTGCGGGTCAACGAATTTCTGCAGTCCGTTTCCCACCCCGAGATTTTCGGCGGCGGCGACTGTATTTATTTCGAGCCCCGGCCCCTGGACAAGGTGGGAGTATACGCCGTCCGCCAGAACCCGGTCCTTTACGCCAACCTGCTGGCCTCCCTGGAAGGCCGGCCCCTGCAACCCTTTGATCCGGGCGGCGACTACCTTTTGATCTTCAACACGGGCCACCGCACCGGCATTCTCAAAAAGCGGGGGCTGATTTACAAGGGCCGGACCGCCTTCATGTTGAAGGACTATATCGACCGCAGATTCATGAGAAAATTTCAGGCGTTTGAACAGTAGCCGTTTCCTGACGGATGGAAACGGAAAACCCTTTGAACCAGATAACGCACAAATAATGGAGGCACCATGACAACACCGATTCGAATTTTCACCCTGACCCTGGGGATGATGGTCTTTCTGCTGGCAACCGGCTGCGCGACCGTGGGAAAGGATTTTTCATCAAGCGCCGCGGAGACCATCGTCATCAACAAAACCACCATCGACGACATACGGAACATGCTCGGCGAACCCTGGCGAACCGGCATTGAAGACGGTCTGAAAACCTGGACCTACGGGTATTACCAGTACCGTCTCTTCGGCCCGTCCGACACCAAGGACCTGATCATCCGGTTTAACGCCGACAACACGGTGGCCTCCTATACGTTCAACACCACGCGATAGATCAGCCGCCTCCGGTATTGGAACCGGAATTCACGCCGCCGTTGTTCGATTGTGATTCCCATCGCCATTTCGATCCGGATAAACGGTAAACCAAAGGCCCATGACACCTCCCCCCACCCAGACTCTGCGGACCAAGCTGCTGCTGATTTTCCTGGCCGTGGCCGTGGCGCCCCTGCTGATCATGGGATGGCTTTCCGTTACCACCACCGAGGAGCTCACCGGCCGCATGGTGCTGCGCCAGCTTCAGAACCTGGCCCAGGACAAGGCGGCCCTGCTGGAGCACTGGCTTGGCGAACGCAAGGCCGACATCACGGTAATGGCCGAGACCTCCATTGTCCGGTCCCTGGACCCGGCCCTGATCAGGCCTTACCTGGAGCTGATGCGGGAGAAATACGGTGTTTATCGGGATTTTGCCCTGGTGTCGGCGTCCGGGGAGACGGTTTTTGCCACGGGGCCGGCGCCGGTATCCGGCCGGTACCCGGTGCGATCCGACCTGTTCATGTCCGACATCACCCTGGAGCCCGGCGAAAGCGAGTCCACCTTTCTGATTGCCGCCCCGGTGACGGACGGCGCCGGCCGGTTGACCGGCACCCTTTACGGCCGGGTGGGCACGGCCCGCATCGTCTTTTTCGTGCTCAATGTCTCTTTGGGCAAAACCGGGGAATGCTACCTGGTGGACCGGGAGGGCCGGTTCCTGGCCCACAAGGACCCGGCCCGCATTTTTGCGGAAAACATCACTCAGACCGGCAGCTTTAAAAACATCTTTGAAAAGCGGGACGGCAAAAAGGCCTACCTGGACTACCGGGGCATCGAGGTGCTGGGCACCTCCCTGGGGGTCGGCGGCACCGACTGGTTCGTGGTGGTGGAGCAGGACAAAGCCGAGGCCTTTGAAAGCGCCAAAAAGCTCAAGCTGATCGTCTACATGACCCTTTTTCTGGCCGTGGCCATCGCCATGGTGCTGACATGGATCGTGGGTCACCACATCGTGCGGCCCATCCGCGCCCTGAGCCGGGCCGCCGGCTTTATCGCCGATTCCCGGTTCGACCGGGCCGGCCTGGCAACCTCCCGGCGCGACGAGATCGGCATTCTCTACCGGGCCGTTGGAAACATGCTGGACCGGCTCAAGGCCCGGCAGCAGGACCTTGAGCAGGAGGTGGTGTCAAAGGACGCGCGGATCCGGGAAACCGACACCATGCTGGCGGAGACCCGGCTGATCGCCGAACGTTCGGAGAAATTCGCCGCCATGGGCCGCATGGGCGCGGCCGTGGCCCATGAAATCCGGACCCCCCTGACCTCCCTGAAACTCTTTCTGGAGTCGATACAGGACCCGGAGCGCATGTCGCCCGAAGACCAGGAGGATTTCCGCGTCGCCATGGAGCAGGTCAAGCGCATGGAAAGCACCATCAACCGGTTTTTGGACTTTGCCCGGCCCAGGGAACCGGTGTTTTCGGTAATCGACATGGCCGACCTGGTCTCCAGCGTGGTGCTGATGGTCAAGCCTCTGGCCAACCGGCAGGAGTGCGCGCTTCATGTCCGGTCGGCCGGCCCCCTGCCGCCCGTCACCGGAGACCGGCAGCTTCTGTCCGAGGCCCTGATCAACCTGATCGTCAATGCCCTGGAAGCCACCCCGGTCCACGGCGCCGTCACGCTTCTGTCAACGAGGGACACCTTTGACAAAGACGGCGTGCCAACACCCTGCCTCCGCATCGACATTCAGGACAGCGGCCACGGCATCCCGCCGGAGCGCGTCGACACGATCTTTGAGCCCTTTTTCACCACCAAGGCGTCGGGCACTGGACTGGGCCTTCCCCTTGTGCTACATACAGTCAAAAGTCACGGCGGCACCATACAGGTAAAAAGCCGTGTCCGGGAAGGGACGACCTTTTCCGTGTTTCTTCCCCTTACGTTGACGCAACCGTCCGCATGAGTGAAATGGAACACATACTGATCATCGACGACGATGAAGGACTGGTGCATTTTCTGAGCCGGTTCTTCCAGCGCAAGGGCCACGCCGTGACCGCCTGCCTCACCGGCACCGAGGCCCTGAAGACCCTCGCCGAAAACGGCTTCGACCTGATCCTGCTGGACTACAAGATGCCCGACATCAACGGGCTGGACATGCTGTCCGAAATCCGGCGCGTGGAGGTAAAGACCCCGGTCATCCTGATGACCGCCTACGGCACCACCGACCTGGCCATTGAAACCATGAAGCGGGGGGCCTACGATTACCTGACCAAACCCTTTGACCGCAAGGACCTGTCCCGCGTCGTCACCGAAGCCCTGGCCGCCAACCGGCAGATGAAAGAACGGGTCCGCATCGCGCCGGTTCCCGGCGCGCCGGGCGATCCCGGCGACGCCGGCGCCATTCAGATGGTGGGCCACGGTAAAAAGATGCAGGAGATATTCAAACGCATCGGCCAGGTGGCGGCCAGTGACGTGCCGGTACTGATCACCGGCGAAAGCGGCA
>JBMORB010000381.1:0-7750 GCA_049320925.1 Thermodesulfobacteriota bacterium
GGTTTCATTTCTATGCAGCTTGCCCACCCGCCTGCTGCTGACGCTGGGAAGTTCCCGGATGTTTAGGGCGTCCACCGTGGCATGAATCGTTTGCGCCGGTGTTCTGTCCGCAGTCCTGCTGCCTGAAGAGGCCGCGACCTTCCGGACAGGGGATTTTGCTTTGGTATCGGCGACTCTCACTCCCGTTTCCACCCCCTTCAACACATAAAGGGTTTCAAGCGCCGCTTTTTTTACCGTAAAGGATTGGTCCTCATGACCTACCCGTTCCAGCGCCGCCAGTGTCCCCGCGTCTCCGGCCCGGAACTTCGCGATTGTGCGGACAGCGGTCATTCTGACGTCTTCGTCCATGTCGTCAAGCTTTAGCAGAACCACGGGCAGCACCTTCGCCCGGTCTTCCGGCTGTACATTGGCCAGGGCCTCCACCGCCGCCTGCCGGACATCGGCATCCGCGTCATTTGTCGTTTTCAAAAGAGCTTCCACCGCGGCATCGGTCTTGGGACCAATGCGCCCCAGGGATTTGGCCGCTTCCCGGCGCACATCAAAGTCCATATCGGAAAGCGCCTTGACCAGGTTGGGAACCGTGCTGTCGGCGTATACCTCAAAACCACCCAGCGCATTGGCTGCTTCCCGACGGACGTCGAAATCGGAATCCTTCAAAGCGACCTTCAATGCCTCAATCACAGTTGCTTCGGATTTAGGACCGATCTTGCCCAGCGCCTTGACCGCTTCGAGCCGGACATCATAATCATGAAAGGTCGACGCCTTGATCAGAGCCGGATTAGCAGCCCGGGCCTCGTAGCGCATTTCTCCCAGAGCCCTGGCCGAAGACCGCCGCACCTCGTTGTAAAGCCGGCCCCAGTCCGACTCATCCATCATGGCGGCCACCAGAGCGGGAACCGCTTTGGCCGCGTCCGGCCCCATCTGGGCCAGATGGTTGGCGGCATCCCTGCGGGTCATCCAGTCTTTTGATTCCAGGCGGTTCATGTAGACCATCACCATCAGGTCTCTTCCCTCATCTGATAAATCTTTTCCGCCTTCCTTGTCTTTGTCTTTCTTCTCTTTTTTGTCCGAAATACCCAGAAGCGCCTCAATGGCGTTGGCCGCCTCCCGGCGCACGTCATAATCGTCGTCATCCAGGGTGTCCACAAGATCGGGAATGGCGTCTTTCGCGTCCGGCCCCATTCGCTTGATAGCCATGGCCGCCTGCATACGGACATCCGGATCTTCATCCCGCAAGGCCTTTCGCAATTCCGGAACCACGGAAAGCTTGGTCAGGTCCTCGTCAGACCCGATATCATAGGCCTGATACCACGGGGCGCATGAAACCAGAATCGATGCCGCAAGCACCATTGCGCACATAAGAACCCCACCCCTGGCGCCGATAGAATAAAAAATTTTTCCGGGCATGTCGTTTCCTCTCATTTTACAAAAATGAACTTGTTTCACAAAAACAAACGGCTTATGGATTTTTCACAAGCCTGAAGCCGAGATTGTGATATTTATAATCGGGCTCTTCCTTCCCCCGATACGCGGCGCGGCAGTAACGGGCGCTGGAATACCAGCTCCCGCCGCGATAAACCCTGTAGGAATCGGACTTGCGGGCGGGCGTCCCCACCGGGTCCTCCACCTTGTAGTTCGGATAAGGGCCGTATAAATCCTGGCACCACTCGTAAACATTGCCATGCAGGTCGTAGACTCCCATTCTATTGGCCGCAAGACTTGCCACAGGAAGCGTGGTGTTTCGGAAATCTCCCTTTTCGCAGTCCGTCAGTGGAAAATTACCATTATAATTGGCTTCATTCGTTGAAAGGCATTCGCCGGACGGAAAAAGAACCGAGGTCGCGATGTTGATCACGTCCTTGAGAATGCTTTTTTCCGTACCCAGCCGGAGAACGTACTCCCATTCCGCTTCCGTCGGAAGCCGGTAACGTTCAGTCCCTTCCAGTTTATTCAGGCGCCGGATAAATTCCTGGACATCGTGCCATGATACGTTTTCCACCGGGCAGTTGTAACCGCACGACTTGAATCCGGAGGGATTGTCGTGCATCACGGCTTCCCACTGCCCCTGGGTCACTTCGGTGGTCTGAATGTAAAACCCTTTGGTTAATACCACCTTGTGGAGAATCTCATCATCAAAGCGGCCCGGCTCCTTTTCCGGGCTTCCCATGACAAAACTGCCCGGCGGGATATACACGAACTCCATTTTCAGCTTGTTGATACTGGTTGGATCCGGTGCCGGCTCCCTGCCCGCACAGGCAAAAAGACCGACCAGCAAGCCCGTGGCCAAAAGTAACACCATTGATCTTCTCATTCTTCCCCCTGAACGGCTGAAAGTGGAAATAATACCCTTCCGCCTGGCCCGTATTTATACCGGCGTCCAATTATCAAAAACCCGGAGCATCCTCACCGGAGGCCGGATTTGATTCAAACAAAAAAGGGCATCCCATTTTGTTAGAAATGAAATGCCCTTTTACCCTTTTGCAAGAATACCATGAAGCGTTTACGCCCTTATGACATTCTTTGCTGCAGGCCCTCGGTCCGTCTGCTCAATTTCAAAAGAGACCCTGTCCCCTTCGGCAAGCGTTTTAAAACCGGGCATTGCAATTGCTGAATAGTGGACAAACACATCATTGCTTTCATCAACTTCGATAAAGCCAAACCCCTTTTTCTCATTAAACCATTTTACGATACCGTCAGCCAAACCAGCCTCCTTACAAAAAAATTCGTGTTTGCGCCCGACAACAAAACTCCCTGTCGAGCGCCCCCCCACGCAACCGCCTTGTTAAAAGGCGGTTCAATAATATAACGACTCCTATATAATACGAAAAAGTAAAAATCAACACTTTTTACAACATTTGATGACGGTGATACCGGTGAACACGGTGTACGGGTTCATTAATTGTGTTTGTGAGGATGATTACCCAGTAGATGGGCATGTTCGTGCCGGTGGAGATGGATATGCGTATCCGGATAAAGCCGGCCCGCTTCAAGGGTATAAAGCGCGTCGGTGGTGGTCATGAGAAAGTCCACGTCGTGGGATATAATAATGTAGGGAAGGCCGCAGGCCAGAAGAAAATTTTCGATCAACCGCCGCGTTTTCCCGTCAAGACCGGTCAGGGGTTCGTCCAGCAGCAGCACCCGGGGGCCCATGGCCAGCACGGCGGCCATGGCCACCAGCCGCTTTTCGCCGCCGGACAGCTTGTAAGTGACCCGGTCTTCGTACCCGGCAAGCCCCATGGACAAAATAATGTCACGGGCAATACGGGACGCCTCCTGACGGGATTTCCCCATGTTCAGGGGACCGAAAGCCACATCTTCCAGCACCGTGGGGCAGAAAAGCTGATCGTCGGAATCCTGAAACAGCAGGCCGATCTGCCGCCGGACCGCCACGAAATCCTTCTCCCTCTGAACCGGCTTGCCGAAAATGCGAATTGTCCCCTGCCGGGGTTTTAACAGCCCCATGATCAGGTGAAAAAATGTGGTTTTCCCGCTGCCATTGGGAGCCAGGAGACCAATGCGGTCGCCGTCAAGAAAAGTGAAATCCACGTCCGTAAGTACCGGCCCGCCGTCAGGATAGGCAAAGGACACCCCTGAAAGTTCTATCAACGGTTGATAATTACCCATTGCCGTATCGCTCCAGAAAACCGATGCCGATGGTCAGAATGACCATCAGGCCCGCAAAAACACAGCTGCCCCTGGAAAGACGATACCGGGCCAGTGTATGGAATCTTCCCGTAAATCCCCGGCATCGCATGGCCCCGTACACCCGGTCGGCACGTTCCGATGCCTTCACGAACAGCATGCCCACGATATACGCATATGTTTTATACGTATGCAGGGATGTTTGCGGCACAAACCCCCGTATCTTCACGGCCCGGACGATGCGGTCGTACTCATGTTCCAGCACGAACATGTAGCGGCAGGTCAGCAGTAAAAGGTTCACCAGCTTGACGGGAAGGTGAAGTCTCTCGAGGGCGTGGCCCAGGACGGACAGGGGAATGGTGGAGACCAGGGCGATCAGGGAGAAAAGGATCGCGTTGGACTTGACGGTCAGCATGGCCGCCAGGACCACTCCCTGGCGGGTGAAGGTCAGGCCGGCAACCCGGAAAAGCGGCGGCCCGTCATGTGTCAGCGGCAGTACCAGCCAGAAAAAAAGAATAAAGAGGTTGACCATGATAATTCGCCGGGCCAGAATTCGGGTGTCCAGCCGCGCCAGGTACAACAGGGCCGCCGAAAAGACCAGGGCCGTCACCAGCGCTTCCAGGGAAAAACACAGGGCCACGGTCACGGCGTAAAAGGTGGCGCACACCACCCGTATCCGGGGATCAATCCGATGAAGAAACGACGTGCCTGTGGCAAACGGTTCGCTGATCACTTCTTCTCTATCCTTTTTTCCCCTTGCTGTATGCGTAAGCGGCCACACCGGCCAGGCCGAAAATATAGCCGATGCCGGCCATTACGTCATCCAGGCCAACAGCCATTTTTTCCTGGATGGTCACCAGCATGCCCATGACCGGGGACAGTTTTCTTTCAAGGGCCGCGTCAACAATCCGTTGAACATCGGTTTCATTCAGGCACGTCCCTGGAGGCATGACCGGGCCTCCCGCAACAGCACTTGACTCCGGAGACTTATGGCGGGACGGTGTTGGAGATGGCGCTGATGTCGCTGCCGGCTGATGCGTGGTGGTTCTAATCCTGCCGCCTCCGGCGGCGGCGATCTCCTCCGCCGTCAGCGTCCAGGATGCCTGGTGGCCCATGCCGGCAACGAGCTTTATCTCAAGGGCGCCGGTCCCGGCGGTCCGGTCCAGACCAAAAGAAAAGTTGCCCTCCGGGTCCGTTGTCCCTTGAAACAACACACGGCCGCCGGTATCGCAGACGGCAATCTCTCCACCGGAAACCGGCCGGTCTCCGGGAAACTTGCTCTGGGTATGGACGGTGTCACCATCGATCCAGGCAAAAATCATGACACGGTGGGCATGCGCCCCGCCGGCGCCGATCCCCGCCAGCCATGTCGTCAGCACGGCCATCCAGAAGGCTCTGTTTATCCATAAAGCTGTCGAACGAATGTTCCGGCCCATCTTTTCTCCTGAAAAATCAGTCTTCACGCAAGCAGCGACGGTTTTACCTTTTTTAGAAACACAACCGCAAATCCGGTGATCAGACCTTCTACTACCATGACCGGAAGGTGGGCGGCAACCAGCATCGCCGAAACCTCCCAAAAACTTTCCTCTGACCAGACCAGCACCAAGGCGGCCAGTAACGCGCCAACCAGTACCGCCGCCATACCGCACAGAAAGGCCCCGGCAAACACCAGTGGTTCCCTCTTTCCGGCAAAGGGTCGGAACAGGTAATAGGCCAGCAAAGCCGGTACGGCCATGATGGTCGTGTTCACGCCCAGGGTCGTGATACCGCCATACTGAAACAGCACCGCCTGCAGCAGAATGGCGACCAGAATGGCCGGAAAGGCGCTCCATCCCAGTATCAGGCCCACCAGCCCGTTTAAAATCAGATGAACATTGGATGGCCCCAGCGGAATATGAATAAGCGACGCCACAAAAAAAGCGGCCGACAGCATGCCGGTGCGGGGAATATTTTCATGATCCATCCGCCGGAGGCCGGCCGCGGTGCCGGCCATGGCCACGACCCCGCAGCCAGCCAGCACAGGCCAGGATAAAATACCTTCGGAAATATGCACGGATATTTTCCTCCAGCGTCGATTTACTGCCAGGGAGAAAATTCCACCCAGAGCACCGCGCCCAGTTCAACATCTTTTTTCTCGCCCTTGTGTTCCAGCTTAAAATCGGCGGTGTTCAGGGCCGCGAACCCCCACCAGCCAGGGACCGGAGCCGCATATGTAAAAACGCCGGCACCGTCGGCCTTGAGGGTCTGGGTAATCATGTAGTCGGAAGGGGCCTGGGCTTTTTTGTCCCTGTTGTAGTATTCCACCTCCACCTCGGCATAGGGCACCGGCTTGCCGTTCAGCTTCACGATGCCCTGGAACACGTTGCCCGCGTACAGACCGAAAGGCTTGGACAGGGGGACGATTTCGGTCTTCAGGCCCACCTCTTGGTCCCATCCCTCATCATCCCCGAAAGCGGCCACAACGGTCTTGGTATAGTGAATGATGAAACAGTTCTCGGCCGGTTCCCAGTAAGGCACGGGTTCCATACAAAAAGTGTAAAGTCCGGGAAACTTGACCGGATAAGCGGCCTGCCAGGCCGCATGATCCATGACCGTTGCCTCTTTCAGCGTGTGCTTCAGGTCCGTCTGCTTGTCGCCGGTCACCACGAAAAATTTCGCCGGTTTTTCCAGGGGCATGCCAACCATCTCAAAGGGATGGGAAAAAGAAAGCGAAAGGTTGACGGTTCTCGAATCGTCCTGCATCACCATGGAATCAGATGAAATCACCATGCCGAAATGGGCAGAAGCCGAGGTTACAAGAAAAGAAATCAGCGGCAGGAAAAAACAGACGGCAAACCAGAACTTTTTCATAATTTTCTCCTTTAAAAACAAAAAAGCCACGGGCCATGTATCTTCAGATACACCTGCCTTCGTGGCAAAATTGCTAAAACGGTTCCGATATTCAAGCACAGGCTTCAGCCTGCATTTGAGTGACAAATTATCCCAGCATTAATGGTGTGTCAACAGTAAATTCAAAACTCCTGGGATCCATGGCGGCCGACCAGACTGCCAGGCAACAACGATTACCCGTCCTTATCCAAGCGATTTTCTGACCGCTTCGGCTATCTGATCGGCACATCGCCGGGTCTCCGCTTCCGATGGGCCTTCCACCATGACCCGGCAGATGGGCTGGGTGCCGGAATAGCGGACCAGCACCCGCCCCTGTCCGCCCAGGCCGGCTTCGACCTCACTGATGGCCCGGGTGATTTCAGGAACGCCGGCAAGCTCGGGTTTCCGGGTTACGGTCACGTTGATCAGCACCTGGGGAAAAACCTTCATGGACGCGGCCAGCGCGGAAAGGGGCTTACCGGTCTGCAACATGATCCGGCACAGCATCAGGGCCGTGAGCAGGCCGTCGCCCGTAGTCTGGTAGTCGGTAAAAACGATGTGGCCGGAGTCCTCACCGCCCAGGCAGGCCCCGTGAGTCAGCATGGCCTCCATCACATGCCGGTCCCCCACGTCGGTGACCACATGGCGGATATTCATCTCTTTTAAAGCCAGGGACAGGCCCGCGTTGCTCATGACGGTGCTGACCACGGTGTTGTTCTTCAGCAGTCCCTCCTGTTTCATGAACCGCGCGCAGATGGCCAGGATACGGTCGCCGGTCACCGGCGCGCCGGTTTCATCCACGGCAATCAGACGGTCGGCGTCACCGTCAAAGGCAAACCCGGCATCCGCGCCGCCGGCCTTCACCTCGGCGCACAGCGGCTCAATATGTTCGGAACCGCAGCCGTGGTTGATGTTCCGGCCGTCAGGATCGGCGAACAGGACGCGGGCTTCGGGAAAAAGCCGGGAGGCCACCCGGGCCGCGGCGCCGTTGGCGCAGTCCACCACCAGGGACAGGGACCCGGGCGAAGCGATATTGCTCAGGCACTGGATATAGGGTTCATCGGCGTCCATGAGCTGAAACACCCTGCCCGTGACCGTCCCATCCCGGGCCTGCAAAGCGGCCGGGTCAAGGATCAGTTTTTCCAGCCCGGCTTCCTGATCGATGGAAAGCTTATGTCCCTTGCGATTGAAAATCTTGATCCCGTTGTCGGTCCAGGGATTGTGCGAAGCGGACACCACG
>JBMORB010000382.1:0-7665 GCA_049320925.1 Thermodesulfobacteriota bacterium
AATTTCGAAAAGCATTTCAACCAGGCCTTTGGCGTGATCAAGCAGGAGACCTTCCATGTGGAGGTGGCGCTGACCGGGTATGCGGCGGCTTTTGCAAAAGAGCGGCGCCTGAGCCCGGACCAGAAGGTCGAGCAGAAAAAAGACGGGATCGTGCTGACCTTTACATCCGCGTCCGAGCCGGAAGTGGTGGCATGGGTGTTGTCGTTCGGCGCCGAGGCAAAGGTGCTTTCGCCGGACTGGCTGGTCGAGGAGATCAGAAAGACGGCGGCGGCCGTCGGCGGGCTTTACGCCTGAAAAAAAGCACGGGCAAGGCCGCCTGCGGCGTCCTTTGCCCGTGGGTAACAGGGCGGACAGCCTTTCACGGGCAACCTCCGGTTTGCCAGTGGCACCCCGAAATGAAGGGGATTGCTTCGATGTTTCATGCCTCGCAATGACGCCGGGTGGCACGGGCCAGGCGCAGCTTGCCCGTGGGTAACAGGGCGGATGCGGCCAAAGGGGCTTTCGCGGAGGGTAATTACCAGCACACGGGCAGGCGGACATGCTGCTTTGCCTTGTTGCGAAACAGCAGGTAACCGTGGGCCTTGCCGTAAAGGTAGAGGTCTTTTGTGATTTGAACATCCTTTTTGCAGTATTCAACAATCTTGTCGATTTCACCCTGCTTCCACCACAGCAGGGCCTGCATGCCGCTGGCGCTTTTTTTCGCGCCAAGGGTGATCTCGGCAAGGGAATCCAGCGAAAGCCGGTACCCCAGGGTTTTGTGGACCTCCTCCAGGATGTCCAGGGTGGGAAGCCGCGAAAGGTCGGCGGCGCTGTACCCGGCCAGGACCCGGTTGTCGAACCGCTTGTTGTTGAACCCCACCACCAGGTCCACCGCCGACAGCCGGTCCACGAACTCGGCGACCTGGTGTTCCAGAAAGGCGTCGTAGGTATCGGTGGCTGAATCGTAGAGCACGGCGCAGCTGATGCCCATGCGGTCGGCCCGGTGCCAGCCGCCCACTTCATCGGCGGACCGCTGGGTTTCAATGTCAAACACGGCAAAGCGGATATGTTCCCGGGCAGGCGCCGGCGGCGCGACGCACGCTTGAGGTTGCGCCATCACCGGGGGCCGGGTTTTGGGCTGCGTGCCCGGCCGGGGCCGCTCCCGCATCCGCCCCAGCAGGTAGACCGCGCAGCTTTTGTCGATGGGCCGGTTGCCCGAGCCGCACTTGGGCGAATGAACGCAGGCCGGGCACCCGGTCTTACACGGGCACTGATGAATCAGGTTGTGGGTGAAGGCCAGAATGTCGGAAATCCGGTCATAGGCCTGGCGGCTCAGGCCGATGCCGCCGGCCACGGCGTCATATATGAATATGGCCGGCGCCCCGGTCTGGGGATGGTACGTCATGGAAATGCCGCCCAGGTCGTTTCGGTCGCACATCACGAAAAAGGGCAACACGCCGATCATGGCATGCTCGATGGCGTGAATGCCGCCCATGAAGTGCCGGTACCCGTCTTCCGCCTCCTCCTGAATGCGGGGCGGAATCACCAGCCATACCCCCTGGGTTTCAAACACCAGGGGCGGCAGATCAAGCGGCTCTACGCCGATCCGCTTCTTGGCCGAAAGCCGCCACTTCTCGTACCCGGTGATGGTCTCGGTCACGCGCAGGCGGCCCGTGCACACCGTGATGCCGTCCGCCTGCCTTGTCTGAAAAACCTCCAGTATCTCCGTGTCCTTGTTTGAACGGGGCTTGGTGTAATAATGCACCGCCTGCCGGTCCGCTGTCACGCGCAGGGCTTCCGTATCCAGCTCCCGGACCACGTAGGTCTGGCCCATGTGAAGGTAAACGGCGCCGGGATGGGCGTCCCGAAACACCCGCAGGCCGTCGATGTCGCCGATGTGATCGCCGGTCCGGGCGCAGATCACGCGAAAACTCCGGCCCACGCCGCGCAGGTCCACGTCCCTGTGGGGCCGGCGCCGCGCGGCAAACAGGTATTGCCCGTCCTCGCTGCGCAGCAGTTCCCCCTTTTTCTCAAGCCGCCCGGCCGCCTGCTTCAGGGCGCTGTCCCGCATGAACGGCTCGTCCACGAAAATCCGGTGCTCGGCCGCGGCGCACACCAGATGCTTTTCCACGATGGCCGGGTTGCCGGGATTGATCACCGCCGCCTCCGGCGGCAGGTCCAGAAACGCTTTGGGGTTGCGCATGAAATACTGGTCCAGGGCATCCTCGCCGGCGATCAAAATCAGGGCCGATTCCTGGCCGGCCCGCCCCACCCGGCCGCCCCGCTGCCACGTGGCCATGACCGAACCCGGATATCCCACCAGCAGGCACAGGTCCAGGTCGCCGATGTCGATGCCCAGTTCCAGGGCGCTGGTGGATATGACGGCCAGCAGCTCGCCGGCGGCCAGCTTTCGCTCGATATCCCGGCGCTCGTCCGGCAGATACCCGGCCCGGTAGGAGCTGATCAGGCCGGCCTGGGGGCCTTTTTTCTCCGCCCATATGGAGATCAGCTCGGCCAGCTTGCGGGACTGGGTATAAACGATGGTGCGCAGGCCCCGGTGCAGGGCCGCCCGGAGCAGCTGAATGGTGGTGGCCACCGGCCCGGTGACCGGGTTCATGAACACCACGTGGCGCCGGCCCCTGGGCGCGCCGCTTTTCGTGACCGCCGTCACCGGCCGGCCGGTCAGCTGCCCGGCCAGTTCTCCGGGGTTGGCGATGGTGGCCGAACCGGCCACAAACAGGGGATCGGACCCGTGATAGTTGCAGATCCGGCGAAGGCGGCGGAACACGTGGGCCATGTGGGACCCCATCACGCCCCGGTAGGTGTGAATCTCGTCGATCACCACAAAGGCCAGGTTGGCGAACAGTTCATGCCAGTTTTCATGATAGGGCAGCAGCCCCAGGTGAAGCATGTCCGGGTTGGTCATCAGCACCGGCGGCGGGTTGTCGCGGATTTTTTTCCGGTGCCATGCCGTGGTGTCGCCGTCATAAATGGCGGCCGATACGGTTTCACCCATGCCGGCGGCTTCGGCGGTTTCCAGAAAGGCCCGCAGCTGGTCTCTGGCAAGGGCTTTCAGGGGATAAAGATAGAGGGCCCGGACCGAGGGGTTTTCCCGCAGCCGCTGGAGTACGGGGATGTTGTAGATCAGGGTCTTGCCGCTGGCCGTGGGCGTGGCCACCACCACGTTTTCGCCGGCCAGTATCCGGCTGATGCCCTCGGCCTGATGGGTATAAAGCCCGTGAATGCCCAGAGCGCTGAAAAAATCTCCGTTGTCCGCCCGTTGCGGCACCGGCGCCGTCCGGCCCGGTTCCGGTTCCAGGGCCGCGTGATACACCACTTCGCCGGCCATGCGCGGCGATGTTACAAGCGACTGAATATATTCGCCGACAGTTGCGTTCGTACCCATAAAATGAAGGTCCGCGTTCCTGAAAAAGCCCTTTCACTTTACGCTGAAAGTCTGTATACCTTATCAGAACGTGCGGTTCATTTATAACAGAAAATACGGAAGGAGGGTTTCATGAGAGGCGCCTTTTTTATCGTCATTCTGATCGCCCTTCTGGTCGTGGGCGTGCTGATCGTGAAAAACATGTCCACGGACACCACCGAAGGGGTCCAGAAAATGGAAACCATTCAGAAGGCCAAAGACACGGCCCGGGAAGTGGAGGACAAGGCCGCCGAGCTTGGCGACCGGCTCAAGAAGGCCACGGAGTCCCTGCCGGATACCGAATAACGATTCATATTGATAGCTGTTGACTGAAAGGAGAAGCACATGATCAAAAAAGTTATGACGGCATGCGTGGTAATCGTTTTGCTTGCGGCAACCGCTGTCTGCGTCCAGGCCCAGACCGTTAGCGTGGACCTTGGCGTGAGCTCCGACAATATACGGGCCAACGCCCAGATGGAAACCGAGTTTGGCGCCTCCACCCTGTATGTCGGGGCCGGGGGCCTTTACATGGAAGATGATTTCACGCTCTACCACCTGAAGGCCGGGCTCAAGCAGAGTGTTTTTTCACCGGCCCTGACCCTGGGACTGGGGTTCAAGGGCGTGGCCGGGGAAGCCGAGGTCGGCCCCTGGGATTTCGATGTCGCGGCCGTGGGGTTCAACCTGATGGGCGCTTTTGATTTTGCGCAGACCACCGCCAACGTGCCGGTCACCCTTTTTGCCGACGCCACCCTGGCGCCCGACCCTTTGAGCTTTGAAGACTGCTCCCAGTATTTGGAATACACGGCCGGCGTGGAGTTCTATATTATTGAGAACGGCGCCATCGTGGCCGAGTACACGAAAATCGAAGCCGACCTGGACCATTCCTGGGGCTTCGGGGAATTTGAAAAGTCGGCCGACACCCTTTACCTGGGGTTCCGGCTGAAGCTGGGACTTTAAGCCGGATACTTTATAATCTTTCCCCACGATGATAAAGGGGGGCTCCCTGCGGCCGGCCGCCAGGAGCCCCCCGAATATAAAAATTGCGTGCGCCGGAATTATGCGTGGCGATAAAGGTTCGCCCCCCAGGTCACGCCCGCGCCCAGACCCAGAAACAGGGCGGTATTCCCCTTCCTGAAACGGCCCTGCTCGATCACCTCGTCCAGGGCCAGGGGGATGGTGGCCGCGGTGGTATTGCCGTATTTCTGGATGTTATTATAGACCTTGCCCTCCGGCAATTTCAGTGTCTCCTGATAAAACTGGTTGATGCGAAGGTTGGCCTGGTGGGGGATGATCAGATTGATCTGGTCGAAGGAGGTGAGCCCGGCCTTTTCCATGATCTGAAGGGTCAGTTCCGGCAGGCGGGTGACCGCCAGCTTGAAAATCAGCTTGCCGTTCATTTTGGGATAATGGCGGCCCTCATCCAGCATTTTGTGAGTGATGCGCTCGGGAGACATGCGCGAGGCCGGGGCCTCCAGCATCAGGCTGTCCGCGTGTTTGCCTTCCGCGTAAAGCAGCGAGGCCAGAACACCCACCGGTTCATCAGTCTCCACGGCCTCCAGACAGACGGCGGCCGCGCCGTCACCGAAAATCACGGCCACGTCACGGCCCCTTGTAGTCACGTCCAGGCCGGTGCTGTGGACCTCGGCCCCCACCAGCAGCACCCGGCGGGCCATGCCGCTGCGGATATAGGCGTCGGCCGTGGCCAGGCCGTAAATAAAGCCCGTGCACTGCTGGCGGATGTCCAGGGCCGGCGTGGAAGAAAGCCCCAGCTTGTGCTGCAGCAGGCACCCCGAGCCGGGGAAAAAAACATCCGGGCTCAAAGTGGCGAATATGATAAAGTCCAGGTCCTCCGGTTTCCACCCGGCCCTTTCCAGGGCGATCCGGGACGCCTGCAACCCCAGGTCCGAGGCCCCTGTCTCTCCATCGGCGGCAACCCAATAGCGCTGCTCAATGCCGGTGCGCTGGCGAATCCATTCGTCGGAAGTTTCCATCAGTTTTGAAAGATCATCGTTTGTCACCAGCCGCTCGGGGACATACCGCCCCGTACCGCGAATCAGCGTTCGAATCATCTGCAGTGCTCCCTTTTCATGATTTTCAACACAGTTGTTTCCCGTTCAATTTATACAGGCCCGGCCGTTGTGTAAATAAAATTGTCGAAGGCCGCCAGCCGGCGCAAGAAACACAAAAAAACGGTCTTTCGGCATTCCGAAAGGCCGGTGCGATTTCTTCCAGAAATTCATTCACCCATACTGTCAATAAAACATCCCATCACAAAAGATGACCCGTCGTCCTCCAATACCACCTGAAGGGTTCCCGTGGGGGTGTTCGGTGTATCATCATCTTCGTCGTCCGGGTTGTCATTCACCGGCCGGACCCCGCCGTCAACGGATATTCCCGTATAAACATCATAAATATCATTATTCGCCACGCGGGTGGTGCTGTCACAGTTATAAAGGCGGATTCCACTACCTTTCTCCAGATCATGGATACGGCATCCCCTGACCGTGGCTTCTGAGACATGCCCGAGATAGATACCGTTTCCGGAAAATCTCACGATCTCAAGACCGGCAATAACAATCCCCGGCGCATGGTTGATTTCGATGCCGTTTGTCCAGTTGACCGCCCCGGTCCCATCCAGAAGGGTGCCCCCGCCCGAAGCGCCGTAAATCTCGATATTGCTGGCTTCCATGATCTCAAGGGCACTGTCGCTCTCGCCGTTGGCGACACTGTAGACACCCGGCGCCACGAAAAGCCGGTCCCCGTCGGTGAGCCGGGCCGCCGCGTAATGCAAGGTCCGCCAGGGCGTGGCCGGCGATATGCCGCAAGGTGCTCCCGCGTCAACGGCATGGGGATGAAGAATGTTCACGAAATAATCGGCCGCGGACCCGGGTAAAGGGGCCGCGGCCAGAAGGAACAAACTGAATAAAAGGCATGGGAAGCGGACGGCATGTCTGTTCTGAAGCGGCATTGTCCGCATCCTTGCGCGTGACCGGTTCTTTCGTAGGTTGACTCGGGCCGGCGGAAGTGTCCGTCACCGGGGCACGACGGGCCGTACCCCGGTGACGAATGGCCCGTAAACCTGTGGCGTGGTCAGAGCGCCTTTCGGTATATTCGGATTACAGTTGCGGCGGCTCCGGCATTTCCGGAAGGACTTCGTCGGTTACGTTATCCTGAATAACATCTTCGGTAACCTGATCGTTGAGTCCTTCCGTGGAGTTCTGAAAATCATCAAGGCCATCTCCACCGGAAACGTCATCGCCATCCAGACCTTCCGGTGTTTCCAGAAGATCGGGGTTTACCAGGGGGGCGCCGCCGGTCCCATCCCCGCCGCCCTGACCGCTGCCGCCATCTCCACCGGCGCCCGAATCATCGTCGAAGGTGAAACCAAGGCCTTCCAGCGCGGCCTTGATATCGGCCTCCGTCATGTTGGTGGGAATGCCCAGGTCATTGATAGCGGTGATCAACTGCTGGAAAGAAGTAACTGTTACCGGAGGCGCCTCCGGGTTAGCGGGATCAAATACCTGCAGTTCGGTTTCTCCCAAAGCCGAAATGACCGTGCGAAAACCGATCCGTTCGATGACAAAATCAGACCCCCGAACCCCCACCACGGAGGAACCGGTCTTGACGTTAAATCGTGAATGCCGGTAGTCGGAAAGCTTGGTCACCAGGAACCGGGCCTTTCCGGACAGCAGTTCCAGAAAGGCGAGCCGGCTTTTTCCCCCGGCGTCATAGATGCTTTTATTAATCACCAGGCTGGTATTCGCGGCCAGAGACATTTTGCTGTTGTCGTTGAACACAATGCTCATGGCGCCGCCGGCCCGGGTGAACAGGGTGTCACCATTGTAAATCGAGAGCCCTTTTCTGGCCGTATACCCGTACTGCCCGTCGGTATGCATGATAAAGGCGGCGCCTCTGACGCCTTCCACCTTACCCACGGGATCACCCACGCCCGGGCGGTATGTGTTTTGAATAGCCAGGTTGGCCGGAATTTCGCTTGCCGCAAAAACCGTTGCGCCCGCGCAGCAGATCAGCACCATCATGCCGACGATCACGGACAATACCCTCACGCTTCCTGCTTGAATAAATTGCTTCATGGTCACATCTCTCATGTTGTTATAGCCCGGTATATACATCCCCATCTTCTGTCTTTCCGGAACGCCATCGGCAAAAGTCTTTACAGACGGGCGTTCACAAACACCTTGAACGCATGGCTGCGGTATTCATAATCACTGATATTGGAATCATTATCCGTATAGGTGTAT